>NZ_JACCCY010000007.1 GCF_013409575.1 Macellibacteroides fermentans
CCTATATGCCACTCACGATAGCCGGTATGCTATTGTTGTTCCGGAGTAAATTTCTTTGGGGAGCGGTGCTGTTTACCTTGGGTGTAGCCCTTTCGGTATTGAACGGTCACTTACAGATCACCTATTACCTGGCGCTGCTTTGTCTGTTTATCTACATCGGCTTCGCCTGGGATCAGATCCGCCAAAAGGCAATGGTTCCGCTGGTGAAGATTTCGGGTGTTATGCTTGTGTGTGTTATCCTGGCTGTGTTACCTAACTTAGGGAATCTGTATGCCAACTGGGAGATGAGTAAAACCTCCATGCGCGGTCCTACGGAACTTACGCAGGCAACTACAGGAAGTGCCGCCAAAGTGTCCGACGGTCTGGACAAAGAATATGCCTTTGCCTGGGAGTTACGGCAAGGGAGAGCTGCTCACCTTATTAGTACCCAATGCCTACGGAGGAGCTTCGGGAGGTACATTGGACAATAATTCAAACCTATACAAGGAGCTTCGGAGTAAAGGAGCCCAGTTAGGTAACGATGTGCAGAGTTACACCTATTGGGGCGATAAGATATTTACCTCTGTCCGGTTTACTTCGGCGCTATCGTCCTGTTTCTTGTTCGTACTGGGACTGTTCGTGGTTCCCGGAAAGCTGAAATGGTGGATGCTGGGAGGTTCTGTTTTTCTTACCCTTGCTGGCATTGGGAAAGAACTTTGACCGGCCTTCAACGATTTTATGTTTCATAACCTGGCCCATGTACAACAAGTTCCGTACGGTGGAGATGGCTTTGGTGATTCCGGGACTTGTATTCCCGCTCATTGCCTTCTGGGGATTGAAGGAGATCCTTTCCGGAAAGGTGGACGTGGAACCTTGCTGAAGCGGGGAACCCTTACGGCTTTAGGGCTTACAGGCGGTATTTGTCTGATTCTTTGGTTGATGCCGGCCCTGTTCCTCGATTTCCGCTCGCCCATGGATACCCAGTATCACGATGCCGCGACTGGTAGTACAATGCCTTGCTGACTGGACCGTAAATCTCTGGCACAGGCAGATGCTTTACGCTCGTTGATTTTTATTCTGCTGGGCGTATCTCTTTTGTTCTGGTATTTTAAAGCGAAGAACAAAGAGAAAACAGCTGTATATGTTGGTGTGGGAATAGCTATCCTTATGGTTGGCCGACCTATGGAGTGTGGACAAGCGCTACCTTAATGGCGACGACTTTGTACGTGAGCAACCTGCCGAGACCTATAAGGCAACGGTGGCCGATAAAGAAATACTGAAGGATACAGATCCCTCTTTCCGGGTGTTGAACCTGAATAATCCATTCCAGGAAACTACAACTTCATTTTATCATAAATCCATTGGAGGTTACCATGCTGCCAAGTTGCGCAGGTATCAGGAGTTGATTGACCATCGTCTGACGGGTGAGATACAGTCGATCATGAAAACTTTCCAACAGGCAAAGACTGCCGATGATGTGATCAAAGGACTGATGGTTTGTCCTACGTTGAATATGCTGAATATGCGCTATATCATTTACAATCCGGAACAGGCTCCTATACGCAATCCTTTCGCCTATGGAAACGCATGGTTTGCCCAAAAGGTGGAGATGGTGGACAATGCCGATGCCGAGATGGCTGCAATGAATCAGTTCAATCCGTTGATGGTGGCGGTTGTCGACAAACTTTTTGCTGCCGATCTGGAAGGTTTCACTCCTCAACCGGATTCTACGGCAACGATTGCACTTACCGATTACAAGCCGAATGTGGTTACATACCAGTCAAATACAAAAACCGAACAGCTTGCCATCTTCTCCGAGATTTATTATCAACCCGGATGGAAAGCTTTTGTGGATGGGAAGGAAACGCCTCATTTCCGTGCCGACTGGACATTACGCGCCCTTCGCGTACCTGCCGGCGAACATCAGATTGTATTCCGCTTCGAACCTGACAACTACATTATGGCAACCCAGGTTGCATCGGTAAGCTCGCTGATTATCCTGTTGCTGCTGGCCGGAGCCATAGCCTGGTCGGTATGGAATACCCTTAAGAAGGATAAAGAGCTGCAGAAATAGATTACTCAAGTTTTTAAAAAACAGAAGAGGGTGTGTCATTACTTAGTTTTGACACACCCTCTTTCATTTATTTGCAGTACCATTTTATCTTATTTATCCATGTCTTTGGTAATTTCCTGGATATCCTGCAGGGTAAAATTCCCAAGCAGCTGTATCACCGTAAACCCATCTTCGGTATCTGCCAGCATCAGCATGTCTTTTACCAGATCTCCTTTCATTACGGCATAGAAGGTTGCCTTGGTTTTACCGTCGCGAACGCGCATTAGCTCTTCGTGTTGTTTGGTTACCAACTGAGAAAACTCGTTGCGCATCTTCACTGTCAGATCCTTGCGTTCGGTGGTAAGTACCTGCAATGATTCCACTTTCCCTTTCATGTTCATCAGATTTAATCCTGCTGTCTGCATGGTGGGCATCATTTTAAACATGGCCTTCGAGATATAGACCGAAGTAACATTGTCCATGTCGGCGTATTTTTCGAACAGTTTACTGGTTGTCTGCGCCAGACCAGCCTGACTGAATACGATGCACAGAAGTGCGAGTATGATATATTTTGCTTTCATTGTATCTCTTCTTTATTATTCAATTGTTTGTTTACGATTTTATTTACCTTGTGAATTTCCTGCTGAGCGTCAGACACCTCGTCCAATCCTTTGTTCAGCTGAGTGGACATAAAGGCGAGCGCTTTATTTGCAGCGATGGCAGCCTCCATCGGATCAGAGAATGTATCGGCAGTGGTAGGTTTCTGCTGAACATATTCCGTCTGGAAAAAGAGAGCGGTGCCAATCACCAGAGCCGCCGCAACGCCTCCGCACCAGTATATGAAACGCCTTCTTACCAAAGAAATCTTCTTGGTCTGTTCTCCGGCAGCCAGGTTGTCGATATACTGTTCCAATCTTTCCGACAGGCCTTCGGGCAGCCTTCCATCCTCTTGCAGTGCCTTGTCGATTAGTTCGTCTATCTGTTTATCGTTCATATACGTTTAGTTTTATGTATTGCTCTTTAATAATTTTACGTGCCCGCGAAAGCAGTGTGCGCACATTGACAGCACTGAATCCGGTAATCTCTTCTATCTCCTCCATGGAACAGTCGCCAAAACCTCTTAGTTTCAAAACCCTCTTCTGGTTTTCCGGCAGCTGCTCAATCAGCTGTGCTACCCTTTCAACCTCGTCTGCATTTTCGAGTACGGTATCGGGCGTGTTGTAGCTGGCAATTGTAATGGTATCCAGACTATCTTCGTAGCGTCCCGATTTAGAAGACCGGAGAAAATCCATGCAAAGGTTTTTAATAAGGGTGACCGAAAAGGCCTCCGGATTGATAATGTTTGTAAGTTCCTCCCGTTTGTTCCATAGTTTGCAATAAGCCTCCTGAAGAATGTCTTCGGCATCGTCTTTATTACCCGTAAGGGCATAGGCAACGCGGAAAAGCTTCGGATGCAACGGAAGGAACGTCTGTTTGAATTGATCAGGACTCACCTTTACCGTGTTTGTTAACCATCCGTTCGATGTCTGATGGTTTGATTTTACCTTTTATACGTACCAATGCTGCGTCGCTGCCTGTGGTTACGATCACCATCTCGCGGATCATCTCATTTTCGATGCGGACCAGCACTTTGGTGCGTTCTCCGTTTTCGTTGGCGTTGACCATTGTCTCAAACTTATTGTCTTTAAGCTGGCTCACCGCCTTGCTTAGTTTTTCCTTTACATCATTGGTGCAGTCTTCCAACGAATACACCTCTATCCCGTCTACCCCCATCGTGTCCGAAAACAGACTCGCAAATTTCATGGTGATCTGTCCCATGCTGATGGTAGTTACATTGTTCATTTTCGAAAACTCCTTGAACAGGTCGTTTACATTTTTCTGACTATATCCTGCCTGGCATATGATTACGAGTGCCAGTATGGCCATGATTTTTTTCATATCTTTTTAAAATTTAAATTGTTGAATCTGTTTTCATCCCTCTTCCATGTGCACCTTTGGCGAGGCATTCAAAAAGTAGACGGCACAGCCTTGCAGGTTGTTACAAAAAAACGGAATAAATTTATAAAATAATTCGTGTCGGCCTATCTCATTATTCTACTGAAATTTATTCATCGAAAACGATTTGTGCGAAAAACATCTGTCATTTGTCATTTTTCAGCTCGGATCCCTTTATTGAAGAGGGTTGTGAGGATGATAGATGTCTTGTGACGGATGCAGATCATCTGTCATCTGTCATCCCGTACGGCTCCACTTCGGTTCCAGTCAAATCAAACCGCAGGCTTTACATAGTCCATTTTAATGAGTCTGTTTTATACACAAGCATCCGGGTACGAAGGAGATTTTCATCGTATTCTTTCTGTTCAGAGAGGATGCATAACCAATGGTTAGTCTTAACACAACGATGAACTAATCCAATCACTACCATGAACTATTTTTTTCATAACGAGCCATTATTCGTTTGACATATGTTAAACGCAAGTTACCCAATTGTTGAACGCAAGTTACTCATATGTTGAATGCAAGTCATCCAATTGTCAAACGAATAGTATGCTACTGCGTTACGAATAGTTGTCCGTATACTAAAGATTAAAACCCTTAAGGGAATATAGTACGTTATTGCCTAAATGAAATTACAACGTAGTGGACTTTCTTTTAATGGATAGTTAATACTTGATTTAATATTTTTCGGTTTAATTCTGTAGATTTGTACTTTAAATTAAATATAGACCTATTATGAGTGTGTTTAAATCTTATTTCTTGTCAGGACTTTTGTGTATGGGCTTACTGCAAGCCAATGATGTGGTTTCGCAATCTTCAACCTCGAAGGATAATGTATCGTGGAGCAATTATCCGGTTGGTAACATTATTTTTAAATCCTTGTCGCCCGAAACAGAAGGGGCTCGTATTTATCATGAATTGGTGTCGAATCCGGAAGATTATATTGCTTTGCAAGCACGGAAGGTATTAGAAACGCTTTATTTTTCTCCTTCTGATAGCATTCCGGGTATAAAAACGATTCATTATACCTTGAAAGAGTACGATGGGATTTCGGCAAAGGGGGGTAATCCTCCAACTATTTATATAGATTACAGTACAAAATGGGTGGAAAAAACCTTTGGAAAAGAATTGAATAAAGAAAAAGTAGATTATGAAACCCGCGGTGTTTTATATCATGAGCTAACGCATGGTTTTCAGTTAGAACCTCAGGGAATAGGCTCTTATGGAACAAATAAGACTTTCTTTGCAATGATTGAAGGTGTGGCAGATGCTGTCCGTCTGCTTAACGGTTGCTTTACAGAAAAAGACAGACCCAAAGGTGGCAGCTATATGGATGGTTACCGGACCACTGGATTCTTTCTTGCTTGGCTGACAAAGACAAAGGATCCGGATTTTCTTAAAAAGTTCAATCAAAGCACATTAAAGGTTATTCCCTGGTCGTTCGATGGAGCGATCAAGTACGCCTTAGGGAATCAATTCCAGGTAGATGGTCTTTGGAATCAGTATCTTACAGAAATGGGAGATATAGCTGTAGCAAATAATCAGGATCCCCGTTAAGTAAGCAGAAGAAAGAGGCATTGTTACGGAAAATTATAATGTTTGAACGTAGTTTATAACTTTTCCTGCAAAAGTTTCCCACGATAGTGCCTTTTTCTCTGTCTCTATATTCTTGAGGCAGGTTGCCAGCTGGTCGTTTTTAAAAAGGGTCAGGATAGCTTCTTCAATGGCTTGGGCTGTTATGGCAGAGGTTACTATACCGGTTTTCGGGATATCAATGCTTGCCGGGAAATCGCCCACCGGAGTACTTATCATCGGGGTGTCGAAATGGTACGCAATAGATACGACTCCGCTTTGTGTGGCCGAACGATAGGGCAGTATCAAAGCATCTGCTGCCGAGAAGTAGTCGCTGATCTCATTGTCATTTATATACCGGTTGAATACCCTGATTCGCTCTTTCGCACCGGAAGCATCGATCTGATGCTGGTATTTATCGAAGCTGCCGTAGCATTCGCCGGCAATTACAAGCTGATAGGTGTTATCCAGATGCGACATGGCTTCGATCAGCAAATCAAGTCCTTTATAATGGCGGATCAGTCCGAAAAAGAGTAATGTTTTTTTATCCGGATCAAGCCCCAGCGTGGTGCAGGCTTCCGACCGGTCTTTTCGTTCGCCGAATTGGTTGTACAGGGGATGCGGACTCACCATACAGGGGGCCGCGGGACGGATAGCGTGTAAATCGTTTTTTACATTTTCGCTGAGGGTGATAAATCCATGACACTGATTGAAAAACAGCTTAGCCAACGGCTTATCCATGGGCCGGGCTTCGTGAGGATAGGCATTGTGAAGCAACGCCACCACTTTACAGCTTTTTTTCATCCGGTTGGCTATGTGGGCATAACCGGGTACAAAGAAGCTCATCCAATAGGAGATGATAATCAGATCCGGCGCAAACTCTCTCAACGCTTTTTCCGTAGCAAAATAGCTGAAAGGATTGATGCTGTCTAATGTCCGAACACTTTCAACCACTTCTGCCTGATCGTCTTTATCTACATATTGTGTCTTTCCGGGGAATAATATGCCGGGATATAGTCGCTTGAAGTTAAATGCTTTAACCTGGTGTTCTTTGCCAAGCTCGTCATAAAGCATGGCGCTGAACTGGGCGATTCCGCCCCGGTAAGGATAAAATGGAGAGAGGATGGCAATCTTCATAATTGGATACATAGTGAAAGAAAAGAGGGTGAACCGTGTTGCCGGTTCACCCTTCATTATATTAATATCTGTAGTGTTCCGGTTTATAAGGTCCGTCTACGGGTACACCGATGTAATCGGCCTGCTTTTCACTTAAAACAGACAGTTTCACACCGATACGTTCCAGATGCAGGCGGGCTACCTCTTCGTCGAGTCGTTTAGGCAGGCGATAAACACCTATTTCGTAAGCCATCTGCCACAGATCTATTTGTGCCAGAACCTGGTTTGTAAATGAATTGCTCATTACAAAAGAGGGGTGTCCGGTTGCACAACCCAGGTTTACCAAACGTCCTTCGGCCAACAGGAAGATGGAGTTCCCGGTTGGAAAGGTGTACTTGTCTACCTGTGGTTTGATGTTTGTATGTTTGATATTTGGATAATTAACCAGCTTGTCTACCTGAATCTCGTTGTCGAAATGGCCGATGTTACATACAATAGCCTGATCTTTCATCTGAGCCATATGCTCGATGGTGATGATATCGCAGTTTCCGGTAGTGGTAACAAATATGTTACCCTCTTTAACCGCCTCTTCCATGGTGGTTACTTCAAATCCTTCCATGGCAGCCTGCAATGCACAGATCGGGTCTATTTCGGTCACGATCACACGTGCACCGTACGAACGCATGGAACGGGCACATCCTTTACCTACATCACCATAACCCAGAACAACTACTACCTTACCGGCAATCATTACATCGGTGGCACGTTTGATACCATCGGCCAGCGATTCGCGGCAACCGTACAGATTATCGAATTTGGATTTGGTTACCGAGTCGTTTACATTGATGGCAGGAACCAGCAATTCCCCTTTTTCCATCATCTGGTAAAGACGATGTACACCGGTGGTTGTCTCTTCTGAAACCCCTTTCATCTCTTCAACCGCACGATGCCAGCGCTGGTTATCTTCGGCCAGAATAGTATTGAGTGTATCCAGAATAACCTGCTCTTCATGATTGCCGCCTTTACGGTTGATGGTTTCGGCGTCTATTTCGGCACGGTATCCCATATGTACCAACAGGGAAGCATCACCTCCGTCGTCTACAATCATATGCGGACCTTTTCCTTCGGGGAAACGGAGTGCCATGTCTGTACACCACCAGTATTCTTCGAGGGATTCTCCTTTCCACGCAAATACAGGTACGCCTGTGGCGGCAATGGCGGCGGCGGCATGATCCTGCGTAGAGAAAATATTACAGCTTGCCCAGCGAACATCGGCTCCCAGAGCAACCAATGTCTCGATCAGAACGGCCGTCTGAATAGTCATGTGCAATGAGCCGGTAATTCGGGCGCCTTTTAGCGGCTGTTTATCGGCATACTTGGCACGAAGCGCCATTAAACCCGGCATTTCGTGTTCGGCGATTTCAATCTCCTTGCGACCAAACTCGGCCAAACTCATATCCGCTACTTTATAAGGCAGCGTGGTTGGAAATAGTTGTGACATATTGAATAAAATAGATTGTTCAGTTTGCAAAGGTAAATAAAAAGCATGAAGTTAGTTGTTAAGGAAAAGAAAAAGAGAGCTTTCCATAGGGGAAGGCTCTCTTCTATATGCTCATTGAGGGGTTATTCCCTGTTCTTTGAGTAGTTGTAACCCGATATCTTTGAGTTTATATTTTTGGATCTTGCCACTTCCCGTCAATGGAAAGCCGTCAATGAAGAATACATATTTTGGTATTTTATGGCGGGCTATTTTACCCCGGCAGAAATCTTTGACAATTTCTTCGGTAAGAGTCACGCCCTCTTTTTGAATGATAAAGGCTCCTACCTCTTCTCCATATTTCTGCGAGGCGATGGCGGCAACCTGTACATCTTTTACACCTTCCAGGTGGTATAGGAACTCTTCTATTTCGCGGGGGTAAATATTTTCACCTCCCCGAATGATCATATCTTTTATCCGGCCGGTTATTACATAGTTTCCTTGTTCATTTTTGATACCCAGATCGCCGCTGTGTAACCAGCCATCCTTATCGATAACTTCGGCGGTAGCTTCCGGATTTTTATAGTAGCCTTTCATAACAAGGTATCCGCGGCAGCATATTTCCCCCTGAACACCCTGAGGACATTCTTCTCCGGTTTCCGGATTTACAATCTTCACTTCCGTGTGAGGGTATTCTTTTCCAACTGTAGTACATCTTTCTTCGAAGGAATCATCCAGGGTTGTATGAGTCATTCCCGGTGAACTTTCGGTAAGTCCATATACACTAGTTATATGTGTAATATGCATCTTATCTGTTACTGCACGCATCAGCTCAATGGGGCATAAGGCTCCTGCCATGATCCCTGTTCGTAGCGAGGTGAGGTCGAACATGGAAAACATGGGATGGTTCAATTCGGCAATAAACATGGTGGGAACGCCATAGAGAGCGGTGCACCGTTCTTTGTGAACAGAAGCCAGAACCACCAGCGGGTCAAACTTTTCCACCATCACCTGGGTGGACCCGTGCGTAAGGCAATTCATGGTTGCCAGTACTACGCCAAAACAGTGGAACAGGGGTACACAGCAACATAGCTTATCGTTTTGTGTAAAACCCATGCCTTCTCCTGTAAAGAGTCCGTTGTTTGTTATATTGTGATGTGTGAGCATTACACCTTTTGGGAATCCGGTGGTTCCAGAGGTATATTGCATATTGGCTACGTCATGACATGTAATGGTGGATTTTACATCGTCCAGCACTTCGTCGCTGATGTTGTCTCCCAACAGTAATAATTCGGGTGTATTGTACATCCCTCTGAATTTTTCCTGGCCGATAAAAACCACATTCTTCATTTTGGGAAAACGGCTGCAGCTAAGATAACCTCGTTGAGAATTTCTAAGTTCGGGAATCATTTCGTAGACCATGTCTACATAGTTTCCGTCAAATACCCCTTCGGTAATACATAAGGTGTGTAAATCCGAATTTTCAACAAGAAATTCCAGTTCGTGCTGCTTGTAATTGGTATTTACAGTTACCAATACCGCTCCGATTTTAGCTCCGGCATACAGAAAGGTAAGCCAGTCGGGAACATTGGTTGCCCAGATTCCTACATGGGTTCCTTTTGTTACACCGATAGCCAGCAATCCTTTGGCCATTTTGTCTACCCGTTCGTTAAACTCCTTCCAGGTGAAACGCAGGTCGCGGTCCGAATAAACAAGGTATTCTTTATCGGGTGTTGTCTCGGCCCAATGCTCAAGCCATTGTCCGATTGTTTTGTCTTGTAATTCCATAAAGAGATGATAATTAGTATGGCGTATATACTACAGCCAGTATTTTAGCTGTACTGCCGGCTCCGGCATGTACATGATGGGCTACAATCGAATCGTAATAAATGCTGTCTCCCTCTTCAAGGATGTAGGTGTTTTTGCCGTAATTGATCTCTACGATACCTTCAAGAACATAGATAAATTCTTCGCCTTCGTGTGTGGAAAGGATAAAATCTACGCCCGATGACGAGGCAATATCGATCAGGAACGGCTCCATGTGTCGTCCCGACTTTGCTTTCGACAAGGAATGGTATTCCATGTGCTTGCGTGCTTTGGTGGCATTGTTTGAGAAGCTTATACTTTCTGTAGCGGTATTGTTGTCTTGTTTCCGACAAATAACCGGACCCAGCTCTGTCTGATCGTCGAGGAATGTGCCCAGACGAACTCCCAGCACGCGGGCAATCTTGATTAACGGAGCCAGGGAAGGAAAATCAAGACTTCCTTCTATACGCTCTACCTGATCTACACTTAATCCGGAGCGTTCGGCAACTTCCTGAACGGTGAGGTTTTTGGATTCGCGGATGCGTTGTATTTTTGCTCCTATAATCTTGTTATTTCCCATGATAATTAAGTTGTATGTATTTTATTAATTTTTCGGCTGATTATAATTTGTTACAAAACACGGCAAAAATACATTAAATATTCAAAGATTAGGCTATTTTGTGTGGTTTTTAATCTGTTTTTTGATTAAAAGGGAGTTGTTATAACAAAAGAAAAGGGCCCCCTTCAATGAAGAGAGCCCTTTAACTTCCTGAGAAGTTGTTTCTTACTTTCTGATACCAAGTTCTTTGATGATTGCACGATATCTTTCGATGTCTTTAGCAATTAGGTAATCCAGTAAACGACGACGTTTACCTACCAACATTTTAAGAGCTCTTGAAGTACTATAATCTTTGTGATTCTTTTTCAAGTGTTCTGTTAAATGAGAAATGCGGAAAGTGAAAAGAGCGATCTGGCTTTCTGCAGAACCTGTGTCTGCGCTAGACTTTCCGTACTTTTCGAAAAGTTCTGCCTTTTTAGCTGAATCTAAATACATGAATTCTACTTTTAAAAAATTAATACTATTGTTTCAAAGCGTGCGCAAAGGTAGCCATTAGTTTTTTGATAGACAACACTTTTACTTTTCTTTTTTTCCATATGAAAGGAATTTGTCGTAAATTTGCAGCCAATAAATTAGTCTCAATGCAAAAGATTAGAAACATCGCGATTATCGCGCACGTGGATCACGGTAAAACAACGCTCGTTGACAAAATGTTATTAGCAGGTAAGCTTTTCCGTGAAGGACAGGCAGAACCCGACCAGTTTTTGGATAGTAATGACCTTGAGCGCGAAAGAGGTATTACGATTCTTTCCAAGAACGTATCCATTACTTACAATGATTATAAAATCAACATTATTGATACTCCGGGGCACGCCGACTTTGGTGGCGAGGTTGAAAGAGTATTGAATATGGCCGACGGTGTTTTATTGTTAGTAGATGCGTTTGAAGGCCCAATGCCTCAAACCCGTTTTGTACTGCAGAAGGCCATCCAGCTCGGATTAAAACCAATTGTAGTTGTTAATAAAGTAGATAAACCAAACTGCAGACCGTCTGAAGTTCAGGAAATGGTGTTCGATCTGATGTTTAGTCTGGACGCCACCGAAGAACAGTTGGACTTCCCGACAATTTATGGCTCTGCTAAAAATGGTTGGATGTCTACCGACTGGAATGAACCTAAAGAAGATATTTCCGCATTGCTTGATGCAATCATAGAATATATCCCCGAACCTGTAACATTGGAAGGTACTCCGCAGATGCTTATCACTTCGCTCGACTTCTCCAAATATGTGGGTCGTATTGCCATCGGTCGCGTACACCGTGGTGAATTGAGAGAGGGGCAGGATGTGATGCTTTGCAAGCGTGACGGTTCTATGGTAAAATCACGCATCAAGGAGGTGAATGTATTTGAAGGTCTGGGTCGTAGTAAAGTGAACTCGGTTAAATCGGGTGATATCTGTGCCCTTATCGGCATCGAAGGTTTTGAAATTGGAGAAACTATTGCCGATTTTCTGGAGCCCGAGGCTTTACCTACCATTGCGATCGACGAACCTACCATGTCTATGTTGTTTACAATCAACAATTCTCCCTTCTACGGAAAAGATGGAAAGTTTGTAACATCACGTCATATATTTGAACGTCTGCAGAAAGAACTTGATAAGAACCTGGCATTACGTGTGGAACCTACCGACTCGGCCGATTCGTGGCTGGTATACGGTCGTGGTGTATTGCACTTGTCTGTACTTATCGAAACAATGCGTCGCGAAGGATACGAATTACAGGTGGGTCAGCCTCAGGTAATCATCAAAGAAATCGATGGCGTAAAATGTGAGCCGGTTGAAGAGCTTACCATTAACCTCCCCGAAGAGTGTTCAAGCCGTATCATTGATATGGTTACAAAACGCAAAGGCGAAATGAGAATGATGGAGAGCAAGAACGATCGTATCCATCTTCAGTTCATCATTCCTTCACGTGGTATTATCGGGTTGAACAACGCAGTGCTTACTGCTTCGGCAGGTGAAGCCATAATGGCTCATCGTTTCATCGAATTCCAACCCTGGAAAGGGGATATTGAACGTCGTGCCAATGGCGCGATTATCGCTATGGAAGCGGGTACGGCTTTTGCTTATGCATTAAATAACCTTCAATCAAGAGGACGCTTTTTTGTTAGTCCCCAGGAAGATGTGTATGCCGGTCAGATTGTGGGTGAGCATTCGAAAGAAGGAGACTTGGTCGTAAATGTCACTAAGTCGAAGAAGCTTACCAATATGCGTGCATCCGGATCGGATGATAAGGTTTCTTTGGCTCCTCCGGTTGTATTCAGTCTGGAGGATGCGTTGGAATATATCAAAGCCGACGAGTATGTGGAGGTTACACCTAACAGCATGCGTCTGCGTAAAATTGTTCTCGACGAGAATGAGCGCAAGCGTATGAGCAGATAATATATCCATCTTTAGATAAAAAGGGTGCCGGATTTGATTCCGGCACCCTTTTTTATGTTCGCCCAGCACGAACGTCTTCTAGCGGGTCTTATATAAATAAAGCCCCAGGCGGATGCCTGAGGCTTTATCGTATTTAATAAAATGTAGTTCTTACTTTACTAAAGCAGAGAATGCAGCATCAGCAGCAAATTTTGCAAATTCAAGATCCTTAGCAGCTTCTTTAGCCATGGCCTTGTCTTTTGCAATAGATGATTTCAAATTGCTGATTACACCGTTAACGTTGTTTGTACGAGCAGCAACAACAGCTTTCAAATAATCTGTTGTAGCGTCTGCGTTAGCAACACCGTCTAATGTTTGCTGAGCTTTGCTGTAGTCCTTTACAAGGATCTGAGCTAAAGCAGCGTTATTGCTCTTTGTTGCACCGAAAGAGTTAACAGCCTTAGCGTATTCGCCTTTTTCAAGGTAAAGAACGCCCAGAGCTTCACTTAATTCAGCAACACCTGCAGCGCTACCAAACAATTGTTCAGCCTTAGCCTGGTCACCCTTAGTTAAAGCGATCAAACCTAAGTTCATGTTAGATTCGTTGTTTGCCTTAACAGAATTAGCTTTATTGAACATTGCTTCAGCAGCAGACAAATCACCGTTCAGGAAGTTGATCATACCAACGTTGTTGTATGTACGGTAATCGCTAGGGAACAATTCAACAGCTTTTTTGTAGATTGCTTCTTTTTCTGCAGTTGTTTTTGCCAAAGCACCAGCATAAAGAAGTTCTTCTACTGTAAGAGCTTTTGCATCCGTTTTAGCAAGGTTGGCAATTTCGTCGTCTGATTTACCAATGATTTCGATATTGGCAGTCAAACGTGAACGACGCAACTGAGGAAGAATTTCGTCAGCAAGGTTGCTGTAAACTGCAGAGATATTCTTGATTTCTTTTTCTCTCTGTTCTGGATCGTTGTACATTGAAAGAACGCGAAGAACCAAGTCTTTGTCCTGAAGGTTAGAGTTGGCAACCAATTCTTTGAAACCTTCCCAGTCTTCAGCTGTGTAACGAGCGTCTACCGGAGCATCGATTTTTTCTTTCTTCAATTCTTTAGCAAGATATTTAGAAGTGTTCTTTTCACGCTTTTCAGCAAGACCTGTATTCAGATCAAGACCACCATCAGGAGAAGCATATGCAGAAATTTCGATAGCTACATTTTGGTTAGGAGCTTCGTTTGCATTCTTAACAAGGTTTTTCCAATCAGCCAATTCGCCTTTCTTCAATTCTTTTGTGCGAAGTTCAGCTTGTTGGATAAGGAACATGATGTTTGCATTGTGAGCTTCTTTAATGATGCGTTGGAACTTATCGGCAGCCAAAGCTGGAGTTGCAGTTCCTGCGTCAGCCAAAGCTGAAGTTGCAATAACACCTTCGCCAATCTTGATGTCGGGAAGAGCTACTGTTTTGTTCTTGATTTTAGCTTCGAAAGTCAGATATAATTCTGATTTCTTCATTTCAGGCTTGTAAGTGAAAGAAGATTTCATTGTAACATTGGCTCCTGCAGCTTGAGGAATTACCTGGTTGTTACCATTTACTTTTTCACCTTGGTATGTGTAAGCTGTGCCCCATGCTTCGCCACCTTCATACCTTAAAACCGGAGTTACAGTTACAACAGCGTTTTTGTTGAACCATTTTGCCGGGAATGTAGCATTGATTGTTACAGGAACTTTGCCACCGATTGCCTCAAGTGGCTGCGGTTCGGCCTTGATGTACTGTTCTGCTAACGGTTTCAACTTGCTTGAGCAAGAAGAAAAGGTTACAATTGTTGCCAAAATGAAAAATGGCAAGAAAAACTTTTTGTTCATAATTTGATGTAAGTTTAAAATGATATTTATGTATTTATATTCACTTCTTTTGCTTATTATACATTAGCCTGCAAAACTAAAGTATTATTTTAAGGAAGTATAGAATTCCGGTCATAAAATGTCACTAATTTAATACTTATTAATGAAAGTAGACCATGTTTAATTAATATAAAATTAAATTTTATATACGATGACCTTTTATATAATTCTATTACTTCAAGTCTAAAGAAACGATTACTTGTCTAAAATACGTATAATTTTCATAGGCAAAAAATATATTTTAGTTTATTGATACAATTAAATATTAAAGTACAATTTTTGTTGCATATCTGTTTTTCCCGGCCTTTACTTTAACGATATAGATTCCTCGTGAAAGATGGCCCACAGGTAACGTAATGCGCTCTGAACGGAAAGAATTCGTTTGGATCAACTTGCCGGTAACCGACAATAATTCCACCTGTACAGATTCCGTTGTATTGTTTGTTAAAATATAAAGCTGTTTTCTGTCTGCTCCCGTATAAACACGGATTGCCGGATTTAAATCTTCTGGTTCGATGCCGACAGGAATTTCACCGGATGATTCCATGTATTGAACAACGGGGTCGATAAACAGGGATGTTGCAAAGTTAATCACGTTGGAAGCTTCCGTCCATTCGCCTCCACGTTTAATCCATGCCGTATTTTTGGTGGATTCTCCAGATTTGAGATTGTAAACAGCGATTGTATCACCGGCTACATTTTCAATTGTATAGGAGATATAGAATTCGTTTTCGGCAACTACCCGGGATGTAAATGGAACAAATGTTTCCATGTCGCGGTTCAAGGGCTTGTCGGTTTCTATAAAATCAGTTTTGGATGCATCCAGATTGGTATAGGTAGGCTTGAATATTTGCGAATGGATAAGCTGACCGGGTTTGCCTGACCCGCTATGCACTGCAATTGTAACCTTACTGTCTTTCCACGAGCCGATGGCTGAGGGAGTAACAACAAAAACACCGTGTATACGAACCTTCTCTCCTGAAATGGAATAACCTTCTGCAAAACTCTCCGGGTGGGTTGTATTTGTTCCGAAAACAAATCCCGAGTCGGGCAACGCGACCTTGAGAGCTTCAATGTTATTTCTGTTCCCGTTGTTGGTGAGATTACTTAACCTTACAGCGGCAGCATCTCCGTAGGGATCCAATCCTTCTATTTTGTAAATTGGGAATGATGTCGGGTTCAGCCAATACTTAAGTGTAATTTCTTTTGTCGTATCCGGAGACCACGAGTCTTTCAACGTATAATAATAGTCGTTTATCGGACCTTTTAGGGTAGGGTGTCTCGGAATAAATGTACAGTTTGAACTTCCTCCCGAAAGAGCTCCTACAACCATGTCCTGTGCATCGAAGAGTGGAGATCCTGATGACCCGCTTGCGGTTGACCCGTCATTCCACCTGGGGATATGCCAATGGTTGTTTTCTTTAAAATGGGTAATATCGAAAGATGCAACGTTCAATGTTCCAGTGTACTTATTGATCCGTTTCACAGATCCTCCCGGATGATGGATCCCGCTATAGGGAGCTACACCTGCATCCATTGCATTCCAGCCGGCATAATAGGGCCGGTAATATACAGGAGGCGTTTGCAGTAATTCCAGCAGCGCTAAATCTGTTTTCTCGTTGATGGCACATGGTACGGCAGAGACCATGGACTGCTCTTCTGTTCCCCTCATGGTTGGACTGCACACCGGACTGTTGTAGTTAAAGAAGCAGACAATGCTGCCGGCCACCTTTTCGTAATCCGGATTGGTTACATTGAACCTGTTATTGAGACAGTGTGAAGCTGTTAATAAAAACGGAGTTCCATCCCTTTCGGTGTTGTTTAGCAACGTTCCGTTGCAGAGGAAGATTCCATCTATGATCAGTAAAACGACGCTGCGTCCTACTTCTTCGTATTGATTATTATAGTTGGGGTCGCAAACCAAGTTATCCATACAGAAATTGGTCCCGAGGTTGGGGCCAGGTTCGGCCCCTCTTAAATTGCGATAATCATGGTTTACTTCACCAACAACCAATCTTCCGGCGAATGCAGCATTGGCCGGTTCGTGGTATTCAATTATCAACTCGTCTCCCTTAACTGGGGCGACCGGAAGTATATTAAGCTTTGAATTGTTCTGATGGGTGAAAGATCCCAGGATATGGGTTTGGTCCGGATTGAAAAGGAAGACCTGACTACCCTCCGGTATTTCAAATTCTGAAAATAAGACATTGATGGAATAAGCCCCGGCCGAGCGTATACCTAACCTCCAGACTTTTGTGCCGTCTGCCATCGTAAATGAGGTTCCGGCTGTCTTTACATTTAGCGAGGTCATAAACTTATATGCAAACCTGAATCCTCCCCGCAGATCACTTTCGTTCAATGAATCTGTGTGAAGCTCCTCGGCCACATCAAATGCAGGCATCTCCACAAAGAAATCAGCAGAGCTACTCTTGAGAGTAAGCATTGGAAGAGGGGATCCTCCATGGCTGATTTGTGCGACTCCTTTAGCAGTTATGCAAAGAAGAACGAGTACTAGGGCAACAATATTTGTTTTCATATATTTTATGTAGGCAAAATTACACATAATTATTTGTTAATTGATTTAACTCAAGTTCTTTTTCAACTTTTATTTGTTTATTTTGCTGAAAATAGCTTAGTAAATCTTTCGCGCTGAATGTCAGATCTTTTTTATTGACTTTTTTGCCGGCTTCTGGGATGATGATCCAGGATTTCGTTTCGTAAGAATTCGCGGTCGATATGGGTGTAAATTTCTGTGGTTGTGATTTTTTCGTGACCTAGCATCAGTTGTATTGCCCGAAGGTTGGCACCTCCCTCAAGTAAGTGGGTGGCAAAGGAATGGCGGAATGTATGCGGACTGATATTTTTGGTGATGCCAGCCAAAACTGCCTGTTCTTTGATGATGTGGAAAACCATGATACGAGACAATCCGGTTCCCCGGCGACTAAGGAACAGGAAATCATCGTAACCCTTTTTTATTTGAACGGCATTACGGTCAAAAAGATACAGGCGTATTTCTTTAAGGGCGGTATCTGAAATGGGAACTAAGCGCTGCTTGCTTCCTTTGCCTTCTACCCGAATGAATCCTTCGTTAAAGTAAACATCCGGAAACCGAAGATTTATCAGTTCGGAAACACGAAGTCCGCAGCTGTAAAGAACCTCCAGCATGGCCCTGTTTCGCTGCCCCTCCGCCTTTGAAAGGTCAATGCTGTCCAGTAGTCTGTTGATTTCATTGATTGACAGCACTTCGGGTAGTTTAAGTCCTATTTTGGGAGCTTCCAACAATTCAGTCGGGTCGCTTGTTATATATTCATCAATGAGTAAGAAATGATAAAAGGATTTGATGCCTGATAAAATACGTGCCTGAGAGCGTGGATGAATTCCTATATCATGTAATTGTGAGATAAATTGTTGCAAATCAAGATAAGTTATGCCTGTTATGTCCAGATTTTCAGTTTTCGCATAGGATACTAATTTCTCTAAGTCACGCATGTATGCGTCCACTGAATTCGGTGATAGCGATTTTTCGAGGCGAATATATGTATGGTATTTACTTATAATATCTTTACCCAATTGCTTTGTCATAGTTTATATCAATTTTGTCAAATAAAATCATTATCTTTGCCGGATATTTTCCAACCCTGTGGTATGGGGCAAAGGTAATAAACTTACAATAAAATGAAGAAGATTCAGATTATCAACGGACCAAATCTTAATCTGCTGGGAAAGCGAGAGCCGTCTGTATATGGAAACTCCTCTTTTGAGGAGTATCTTGATACGCTGCGGAAAAACTTTCCTACGTTTGAAATTACCTTTTTTCAAAGCAATATTGAAGGCGAATTGCTAAATAAAATTCACGAGATAGGATTTGATTATGATGGAATAATACTAAATGCCGGAGCCTACACCCATACATCCATTGCATTGTATGATGCTATTAAAGCAGTTACAACTCCGGTTGTGGAAGTACATATTTCGAATGTTCATGCCAGAGAGTCGTTTAGGCATGAATCTAAAATCTCAGCTGCATGCAAAGGAGTGATCCTTGGCTTTGGGCTTGATTCTTACAAACTGGCCCTTGAATCTTTCAAATGAATTTGATGGACCGGGTGCTTGTTTGTGTTTTAATTTGAAGATTTTTTTAATAAAGATTATAATAGTAAGGTTATATGTTAAAGCATACAAAGATTGTTGCTACTGTTTCAGATCAACGGTGTGAGGTAGAGTTTATCAGATCCCTGTATAAGGCAGGAATGAATGTGGTACGCCTGAATTCGGCCCACATGGTTGAAGAAGGGTTTAATAGAGTTGTCGGCAATACCCGTGCCGTGTCAAATCACATTGCGCTTTTAATGGATACGAAAGGCCCGGAGATTCGAACAACCAAAACGGCTCAGCCTCTTGAATTAAAAACAGGTGATAGAATTAAGGTGATGGGTAATCCTGATGGAGAAACCACCAGGGAATGCATTTGCCTGTCGTATAAGAATTTTGTTGCAGATATGTCTGTAGGCGGAGAATTGCTTATCGACGATGGCGATCTTGATTTGAAAGTTATTGAAAAGCATTCTGATTACCTTGTTTGCGAGGCGTTGAATGATGCTACTCTTGGTAGCCGTAAAAGTGTTAATGTACCGGGGGTACGTATCAGCTTGCCATCGTTGACAGAAAAAGACCGTACCAGCATTCTTTACTGTATTAAGAATAATCTTGATTTTATTGCTCATTCATTTGTTCGTTGCAAACAAGATGTGCTTGATATACAGCGTATTCTTGACGAACACAACAGCCCGATCAAAATTATTGCTAAGATTGAAAATCAGGAAGGTATTGATAATATCGATGAAATCCTGGAGGTGGCTTACGGTATCATGATCGCCCGTGGTGATTTAGGTATTGAAGTTCCACAGGAAAAGATTCCGGGTATTCAGCGTGTATTGATCAGAAAGTGTGTGGAAGCTAAAAAGCCGGTTATTGTGGCAACTCAGATGCTTCACTCGATGATCAATAACCCTCGTCCTACCAGAGCAGAGGTTACAGATATCGCAAATGCCATTTATTACCGTACAGATGCATTAATGTTAAGTGGTGAGACTGCCTATGGAAAATATCCTGTAGAAGCGGTTGCTACTATGACCAAGATTGCAGCTGAAGCCGAAAAAACAAAGCTTGCAGCAAATGATATCCGTGTTCCTATCGTAGGAAACGACCTTGATGTAACTTCTTTCCTTGCCAAACAGGCAGTGAAGGCATCTTCAAAGCTTCATGTAAAAGCAATCATTACAGATAGCTTTACCGGAAGAACAGCACGTTATCTGGCTGCTTTCCGTGGTACATCCACCGTATATGCCATCTGTTATCACGAGCGTCTTACAAGAGAGCTGGCTTTATCTTATGGCGTATGGGCTGTTTATCAGGAAGAGAGTAAATCTGAGCGGGAATATTACTTTAAAGCATTGAATGAACTGATCAAGAGTGGCCGTATTACCCGTTCTGATATGGTTGCCTATCTTAGCGGTAGCTTTGGTGAAGGCGGCGGTACCTCGTTCCTTGAAATAAATAATGTTGGTAAAGTTTTGGATGCTGGAGATAAATACTCGCTTCCAACTTTTAAAGACTAATATTGAATGACGAAAGAAATAGAATCCTATATTCTTTCACATAGTGATGAAGAAGGTTCACTGTTGGCTGCTTTAAATAGGGATGCCAATGTGAATCTTCTTCGTCCACGTATGTTATCCGGGCATCTTCAAGGCAGAATTTTAAAGATGTTTTGCCGGATGCTTAAACCTAAACGGGTTCTCGAAATAGGGACCTATACAGGTTATGCAACTCTTTGTATGGCTGAGGCTCTTGAGAAGGATGCCGAAATCCACACGTTGGAGATCAATGATGAGATGGAAGATTTTATCCGTAAGTATGTTTCCCAATCGCCGGATAAGGATAAAATCAAGCTTTATTTCGGTGATGCGATGGAGATCATACCGGCGTTGGATGAATCATTCGATCTTGTTTTTATAGATGCCGATAAACGACTTTACTCAGATTATTACGATCTGATTTTTGATAAGTTGCCGGCAGGGGCTTTGATCCTGGCTGATAATACCTTATGGGACGGGAAAGTGCTTGAGCCTCTCCATCCGGCAGATAAGCAAACAGCGGGTATTCTTGCATTTAATGATAAAATAAAAGCTGATCAGAGAGTGGAGAAGGTGATTCTGCCGCTTCGGGACGGACTTACAATGATTTGGAAAAAATAATAATTATGGAAAGTACAAGATTAAATAAAATTGGTCGTTTATTGCAGAAGGAATTAAGCGATATATTTCTGCTTCAGACAAAGGCTATGTCGGGCACTTTGGTATCCGTGAGTGTGGTGCGGGTAAGTCCTGATTTAGGCATTGCACGGGTATATTTAAGTATTTTTCCTTCGGAAAAAGCTCCCGAATTGCTGGAAGCAATCAAGGCTAACACCAAGGCTATCCGCTTTGATTTAGGTCAACGGGTGCATTTACAGTTGCGTAAAATACCCGAACTGACCTTTTATATCGATGATTCACTGGACTATATTGAAAAAATTGATAATTTGTTAAAGAAGTAATCCCCATTGAATTTTCCTTTTTACATAGCCAGAAGATACCTCTTTTCAAAGAAGTCTCACAATGCCATCAATATTATTTCGATGGTATCTGTTTGCGGTGTAGTAGTTGCAACCATTGCTTTAGTCTGCGCCCTGTCTGTGTATAATGGATTCAATGATCTGGTATCTACTTTATTCAGCAGCTTTGATCCTGAATTAAAGATCACTCCCCGAACAGGAAAGGTCTTCGATCCGCAAGACAGTCGGATTGAGAAGGTGAAAAAATTACCTTCATTAGACGTATGGTGTGAAGTCCTGGAAGATAATGCCTTGGTGCGTTATGATAACAGGCAGGTGGTTGCCGTTGTAAAGGGGGTTGATAAAAGTTTTGAGCAATTGGCGTCCATCGACAGTGTTTTGGTTGATGGTAATTTTATTTTACAGGATGATGTGGTTGATTATGCTATTCCAGGTATAGGGATGGCTTCAGCTCTTGGTGTAAATGCAGGTTATCTTTCGCCTATGGAGTTCTATGCACCCAAAAGAGATGAAAAAGTAAATCTGTCAAATCCTGCAACCTCATTTCAGGTTTCGTATGCATATGCCGGAGCAGTTTTCTGCATCAATCAACAAGTGTACGACGAAAATTATATTTTGGTGCCCATTTCTTTGACACGCGAACTATTTAAATACGAAACAGAAGTCTCCTCTATCGAGATTAAGCTGCATCCGTCTTCCAACTTTTCTTCCGATAAAGACGAAATCACATCCATTCTAGGAAAAGATTTCATTGTTCAAGACCGATTCGAACAGCAGGAAGCATCTTATAAAATGATGCAGATAGAAAAATGGATGACCTTCTTAATTCTAAGCTTCATTCTGGCAATTGCCCTTTTTAATGTGGTGGGTTCGTTGTCGATGCTTATGATCGAAAAACAGGAAGATGTAAAGACTTTACGCAATATGGGTGCTAACGACGCGCTCATCTCCCGGATATTTCTTTTCGAAGGCTGGATGATTGCTGGCTTTGGCGCATTGATAGGTATCTTGATCGGTATTATTCTTTGCCTGATTCAACAAGAATTCGGTTTGCTTAAACTGGGGCAGACTACAGGAGCCTTTATCGTTGATGCATATCCGGTACGGGTTGCATTAAGTGATGTAATTACTGTTTTTATTACGGTTGTTACTATAGGTTTTATAGCCGCATGGTATCCGGTACATCATCTGGGTAAGAAATGGTTTGTCAGATAAAACTTTTATTTACTAACTTTGTATTAGTAAATAAAATATAAGATGCAGATCATACCAAAAAGCAAAAATGCCTTAAGGCGTAGTATTCTCCTCTATAGACGTGTCCGCTATCGAAAAGGATATGGTGTACATTCTCCGTTTGTTTACAATCTGATTACTAAAGTTATTGAAGAGTCAGGTCATTTCTATTTACTGGATGATATTGCGTTGACACGTTTAAAACTTCAGTACAGAGAGGAGCTGGTCTCTTATCCTGATAAGAAAAAAAAGGGGGCGATTGTCCAAAAGACCCTCGGACAGCTGGTTCAGAAAAGGGCTATTTCTCCTAAACAGGGTGCATTGTTGTTCAAAATCGTCAATTACTTCAAACCGGTTCATATTTTACAGATAGGGACCAATATGGGGCTGTCCACTCTTTACCTCACTTCTTACGCTTCCGGGTTACAGTGTATTGCATTAGAGAGTAATCCGGCTTTTGCATCTGTTGCACGTGAGACCTTTAAACAGGCCCGGAATCCGATTGATCTGAGAGAAGGCGATTATACCGATCTGCTACCCAAGGCCCTTGAAGATATGGAAGCTGTGGATTTTGTTTATTTTAATATGCAGGATGATGATATTTGTTGTTCCTCGTTGTTTAATAAATGTGTGGAGCAGACTCATCAAAATTCAGTCTTTGTTTTTAAAGGGATTAAATCGTCTTCCAAGATGAGAATTGCCTGGAAAGAAATCTGTTCGCATCCGAAAGTTACAGTCACTATGGACCTGTATGCTTTGGGTATAGTTTTTTTTAATGACAAGCTGCATAAACGTAATTATATAACCTACTATTGATATCAAGATTATGGCAACTAAAAAAAGTTTGATATATACTGGAACAGGAGATAAAGGAACTACCTCTCTGGTGGGTGGCGAACGTGTTTCTAAAACGCATCAGCGACTGGAAAGTTATGGCACAATAGACGAACTGAATTCTTTTATCGGTTTGTTGGTTACTTCACTGGAGGATCAGCTGGATAAAGATTTTCTATATTTTATTCAGCATAAATTATTTAGTGTAGGTTCTTATCTGGCAACCGACCAGCAAAGTACAGAGTTGAAAATAGAAAGCCGTATTACCCCTGAAAGTATCGTCCGGATTGAAAATGAAATCGATCGGTTGGATGCAGGAATACCGGTTATGCGAAACTTTGTTCTTCCGGGAGGATGCCGTTCCGCCTCTTTGGCACATGTATGCCGGACTGTTTGCAGAAGGGCTGAAAGACAGATATACAAATTAACAGAAACTGACCCGGTAGAGGAGCCGGTTTTGATTTTTGTGAACCGTTTATCCGACTATTTGTTCGTTTTAGCACGAAAAGAGTGTATAATTAACGATGGAAAAGAAATAATTTGGGATTATACTTGCATCTAAGAAATATAGTTCTATTTTTGCGGGAAATTGAAAATTAGAACTAACTTTTTGGTAACTATTAATACTTTATAACTATGTATTGGACATTGGAACTAGCTTCAAAACTAGAAGACGCACCCTGGCCTGCAACAAAGGACGAGTTGATTGATTATGCACAGCGTTCTGGTGCGCCGTTGGAAGTAATTGAGAATTTGCAAGAAATGGAAGATGAAGGCGAAATCTATGAATGCATGGAGGATATCTGGCCTGATTATCCAAGTAAAGAGGATTTCTTCTTTAATGAGGAAGAGTATTAATGTTTTTTTAAATACATTGGAGGCAGTAAGGAAATACTTACTGCCTTTTCTGTTTTTTATGCCTATGTACAATTTATTTCCATTTTTGCAGTTACAATAATCGTACTATGCATAAAGTAAGAATGAGAAGGCTTTTTCTGCAATTAATCATATTGTTGGGTGGAATGAATGTCGCTTTTGGACAATACGATGCCCAATTCAGTCAGTATTGGATGGCGATGGGATACTATAATCCTGCCGTTGCCGGTAATACGGACAATATCAATCTATTTGCTTTGCACCGCCAGCAATGGATCGGTATTGAAGGAGCTCCCAAATCCTTTTTTGTTTCAGCCGATATGCCGTTAACTTTTGGTAAAACCACCCATGGGGTCGGGGTGGTGGGCTTTACAGAAACAATCGGTCTGTTTCAGAATACCCATGTTTCGGCTCAATATGCATATAAGAAAAAACTATTCGGAGGGATTCTCAGCATAGGTATACAGGCAGGCATGGTTAATCAAAGTTTCGACGGAACAAAGGTGGATATCCCTGAAAGTGAATTTCATACAGGTACGGATGAAGGAATACCCAATACCAAGGTTGAGGCCATGGTTCTTGATTTAAATGCAGGTATATATTACAGCCATAAAGACTTTTATGCAGGAATTGCATCGACACATATTTCCGAACCGGAACTGGCGCTTACTGAAAATGTCTACAGC
The DNA here is from genome assembly GCF_013409575.1 of Macellibacteroides fermentans. Classification (NCBI taxonomy): domain Bacteria; kingdom Pseudomonadati; phylum Bacteroidota; class Bacteroidia; order Bacteroidales; family Porphyromonadaceae; genus Macellibacteroides; species Macellibacteroides fermentans. The sequence goes on from NZ_JACCCY010000007.1 coordinate 25,125, forward strand.
TATATAGGCAGGGCGTATAATTTAACCGGAGGATACAATATTCAACTAAGGAACCCGTTGTATGAATTGCAACCGTCTGTATTCATGAAGACTGATATGCAATCGTTTCAGACTGATATTACGGCCCGGTTAGTTTATAATAAAATGTTTAATGGCGGACTATCCTGGCGGGTGAATGAATCGGTGGTCCTTTCAATTGGGGCTCTTATCGGTGGATTTCAGGTGGGGTATGCTTATGATTTCCCGACATCTGCCATATTGAAGGGAAGTACCGGCAGCCACGAACTGATGATCCGGTATAAGTTGAAGCTGACAAAGACAAAAACAGGGAAAAATAAACACAAAAGTGTACGTATATTATAAGTATATGAAGAAGGTATTATCAATACTTGGGGCAGCAGCCTTAATTACCTCTTGCGGTAGTCCGTTAAGTGGAGGTGGAGGTGAGCTTACAGGAGCCAGAACGGCATCCTTCAATGAGCCGGCACCGTTTGGAATGATTCTTATTAAACGAGGTTCATTCGAGATGGGACCTTCGGATAAGGATTCGTTATGGGGTACAGATCCGGAAACCAAAGGAGTATCTTTTGATGCATTTTGGATGGACGAGACAGAAGTCACCAACGCTAAATATCGTCAGTTCCTTTATTACGTACGCGATTCGATCATTCGTGAACGTCTTGCCGATCCTGCCTACGGAGGCAACGAACTTTTTAAGATTACGGAAGACCGCTATGGCGAACCTGTAACACCTCATCTGGACTGGAGTAGACCCATACCCTGGAAGCGTGCAACTGAAGACGAGCAGCGCGCTATTGAGAGTGTATACTATATTCATCCCATCACCGGAGAAAAAAGACTGGATGAGAAGCAGATGAATTATCGATATGAGTGGTATGATCATACTGCCGCCGCATTAAGGAAGAATAACCTGGATCCGGCAGCCCGTCAACGTAATACAGATATAAAGGTAGATCCCAATGAGGTTGTCATGATCTCCAAGGATACGGCTTATATCAACGACGATGGGGTTATTGTTAATGAAACCATCACAAGACCGCTTAGCGGTTATCACGACTTTCTTCATACGAGGATCGTTAATATTTATCCGGATGAAACTTGTTGGGTAAATGATTTCAACAATGCCTATAATGAACCATACATGAGGATGTATTTTACACATGCCGGTTACAATGACTATCCGGTTGTGGGTGTCTCATGGGAACAAGCCACCGCATTTTGTGTCTGGAGAACCAACTATTTTAAAGAATCTGCCAATTTACCTGCCGGTTATACAATTGAACCTTTCAGATTGCCTACCGAAGGCGAATGGGAGTATGCAGCGCGTGCCGGTAAAAATGAAAATAAATACCCCTGGGCGACCAACGATCTGCAAAGCAGCAAAGGATGTTTCCTGGGGAACTTTAAGCCGGGTAATGGGAATTATACCGAAGACGGACATCTGATCACATCGAAGGTGGGTTCGTATTCTCCTAATGAATTCGGTTTATATGATATGGCTGGCAATGTGGCTGAGTGGACTTCCACCACCTATTCTGAATCGGGTCCGAATCAGATGAATGATATGAATCCTGATTTGCGCTATAATGCAGCGAAGGAAGATCCTTACGCCATGAAGAAAAAGGTGGTGCGCGGCGGCTCCTGGAAGGATGTATCCCAGTTTATCCGCTCGGATATGCGTTCCATGGAATACCAGAATGAAACACGTTCGTATATCGGCTTCAGATGCGTACGAACTCAGATCGGATTTTCAAAGGGTAAAAAATAAGAAATGATATATAATATAATACTTCGGAACGATGGGAAAGTATAAGAAATATAAAAATAGAATTGAGATGTTTCTTTCCAGTGATATGGGTAAGAGACTGCTGAACTTCTGTTATAGTTGGGGAGCCTCGATTGTTGTATTGGGAGCCTTGTTTAAATTGCTTCACCTCCCTTTTGGTAATGAAATGTTGTTCGTGGGTATGATGACGGAATTTTTTGTATTCTTCATCTCCGGGTTTGAACATCCCGGAAAGGATTATCATTGGGAAGAGGTATTTCCTGTACTGAAATCCAAGAATCCCATGGATCGTCCCGAGTTTGCCAATCAAAAAGTTTCGGGTATCATGCATTCGGCTGCGAATGAAGAGGATGATTCCAATGCGAATTTGTTGATCAACCCGATGGCTGTAAAGCAATCAGCTGGATTAAGCGGAGCTTTGGACATTTCGGAAGAAGATACACGGAATCTTTCGGATAGCATCAAGAAGCTGAGCGGTGCAGCAGAGCAGATCTCCAAGATGGCTGAGTTGACAGATGCAACACAACAGTACCTGGATCAACTGGCTGGGATGGCCGACCAGATGAAGCGTTTCAGTCAGACTACAAACAGTCTTACGGAAGTATCGGATACGTTGCTAAGCTCCTATAAAAGTATTACGGACCATTCGGATGGAATCAACCAGAATTCAAGAGGATATGTACATCAGATGGAGGCGCTTAACCGGAATATCTCAGGACTCAACACCATCTATGAAATTCAGCTTAAGAGCATCAGTTCGCAAATCGATACCATCGAACGTATTAACGGCGGTTTGAGTCGTATAAAAGATTTATACGAAGGGTCTGTGGTGGACAGTTCTGTCTTCCGGGCAGAAAATGAGCGTATGGCACAACAGCTTGCTCAGCTCAATACGGTTTACAGCCGTTTGTTGCAGGCGATGACAGTCAACATGCCCGGAGCCGGGATGTTTCAGTCACAACCTCAGGGAGGACAAGGTTACAATCCACCATCGGCATCCACCTACCAACCCCAGGGAGCTGCTTCTTATGGTTCAAATCCCGGACAACCCGGAAGATAATAATTAAACTGCAATCAGAATATGCCACAATTATCAAATAATCCCAATTCGCCCAGACAGAAGATGATCAATCTGATGTATCTGGTGTTCATTGCCATGATGGCACTTAATGTGTCGTCAGAGGTTTTGGATGGTTTCGAATTGGTGGAAGGCAGTTTACGAACTACGATCGACAACTCATCCAAACGAAATCAGATTGTATCGGGCGAGTTGGATACCTACTATCAGACTAACCCTACCAAGGTAAAAGAATGGTATGAGAAGGGACAGCAGGTGAAAAAGTCGAGCGATTCATTATACAACTACCTTCAGGAACTTAAGGTACGTATTGTAAAGGAGGCGGACGGGAAAGACGGGAATGTAAATAATATCGTTCGTAAGGATGATATTGAAGCTTCCTCACAAATCATGTTGTCTCCGGTTACAGGCGAAGGTAAAAAGCTGAAACGAAGTATAGATAACTATCGGAAGTTCTTAGGAGAATTGGTTACGGATCCCGCTAAAACAAAGGTTCTTGAAGCCAGCCTGAATACAGAGTCGGTGAGAAGCGGACTCACAACCCGTTCCTGGCAGGAGTCCTTGTTTGAAAATATGCCTGTTGCTGCGGCAGTAACCATGCTTACCAAATTACAAAGCGACGTACGCTATGCAGAAGGTGAGGCCTTGAACTATCTTCTCAGCAGTGTGGATGTGGGCGACTATCGTGTAAACCAGATAACGGCGCAGGTTATTCCTCAAAGCCAGGTTGTAATGCGTGGCAGTCAGTATGAAGCAAACATTGTTCTTTCTGCAGTCGACTCCACCAAACGGCCCAAGATAGTTGTCAACGGGACCGAGCTGCCCGAAGCCAACAAAGGGATGTTCCGTGTAACAGCTTCTTCATCGGGTACATTCCCTCTGAAGGGCTATATCGAAATGCCCGGCAGCGACGGCTCTGTTATGCGCAGAGATTTTGTGAGTGAATATTTTGTTACGGAGCCTACCGCTACGGTTGCTCCCACTTTGATGAATGTATTATATGCCGGCATAGCCAACCCGATCCGTATAGCCGTTCCCGGCATAGCCAGTTCTCAGATTACGGCAACGATGACTAACGGTACGCTGACAAGGCATGGTGAATTATGGGAGGCCCGTCCGTCGCGGGTGGGCATGGAGGCGGTTGTCTCTGTAAATGCCCGGATGGCGGATGGCCGTTCGGTAGAGATGGCAAAAACGTCTTTCAGGGTGAGGGCTTTGCCAGATCCGCTGCCCTATATCGAATATAAAGATGCCAATGGTAACATCCGTAAATTCAAGGGTGGACAGTTTGCTAAAAGGAATCTGGTGGAAGCAGATGGGATCAAAGCGGCAATTGACGATGATTTGTTGAATGTAACCTATTCCGTACTTCGGTTCGAGCTCACTTTCTTTGATTCCATGGGGAATGCCATTCCTGAAGTATCGGACGGAAGTAACTTTTCTCAACGGCAGAAAGATTATATCCGCAGGCTGTCCAAAGGAAAGCGTTTCTATATCACCCGTGTCGTAGCAAAAGGGCCTGATGGTATTGAACGGACCATACCCACCATCGAAGTTATTGTAAATTAATTGATCTTGTATATGAAACATCTGTATTATATAGCAATTCTTGGAGGCTTCCTCTTTACTGTAAATCCGGCATTTGCTCAGGAGGAGGGTCAGTCGCAACAGCAGACTCAACAAAGAAGATCACCCCGAGCCACAACCGGATCCCGGGTGGAAACGCAGGAAAGTAATGTTCCGGAGCTGACGGTAAGAGCACAAAACATGAACGAACATCTTACCCAGGATATCGGGAATGCACGTTGGATGCGTGTAATTTACAGAGAGGTGGATCTAACCAAGGAGCAGAATGCACCGCTTTATTATCCTGTACGCCCCATTAATAAACAGATGAATTTGTTTACAATCATCTTCCGTCTGTTAGGTGAGAATAAAATATCAGCCTACGAATACCTGGATGGTTACGAGGATTTCAGTCCGTCGCACCAGGTTAATTTCAAGGATTTGCTGGACCGCTTCTATATTCTTTATAAGGAAGAAACTGTTCCCGGCGGTGGCGGAGTAAAGTATGTAATAGACGATAGCGACGTCCCTTCGGAAGAGGTAAAGGCATATTACGTAAAAGAGGCATGGTATTTTGACCAGCATAACTCTGTATTTGATGTTAAGACACTGGCCATTTCGCCGATTCTGTTTAATGCAGGCGATATGGGTGAACAAAGAATGCCGATGTTCTGGCTGCCCTACGAATCCATACGTCCCTATGTATCCACTGTGCCAATCATGACATCCAACATCAATAACGCAAAGACATTTACTATTGATGATTATTTTCGGAAACGGATGTTTGCCGGTGATATCGTGAAGACCGAAAACCTGATGAACCGTAATCTACAGCAATATTGCCCTACGCCCGATTCGATGAGCCGGGAACAAGCCCGTATTGAGAAAGAGCTTACGATGTTCCGCGAGAGCCTTTGGGTTCCCGAAGATACAGCCACGGTTGCAGCCAGCACAAATAAGGAATCCAAAGGAAGAGTTAAATCCGTACGCGGACAGGCTCCTGCCAAACAAAAAACCGTCAAACAGAAAGCATCCAAACCCGAAAAGTCGGCACCCACAAGAAGCGTACGCCGTACAAGATAGAACGCAGCACGCAAAGTCTGCATATTTATAATTACCTTTGTTGTTGATTCGTTTGTTTAATCAATAGCAGAGGTAATTTTATGTATTGGACGCTCTTCATCACATTTGTCAGAATCGGAGCCTTTACCATCGGAGGAGGATACGCCATGTTGCCATTGATCCAGCGGGAAGTGGTTGACAGGGGATGGATGAGTAAGGAGGAATTTATCGACCTTTTTGCGGTCGCTCAATCCTTACCCGGGGTTTTTGCCGTGAACATATCCATCTTTGTGGGTTATAAATTGAAAAAGCTCACAGGCAGTGTAATCTGTGCATTAGGAACCATCCTGCCATCTTTCCTGATTATATTGGCGATAGCCCTCTTCTTTACACAATTCAGAGAAAATGAATGGGTGGAGAAGGCATTTAAAGGCTTACGCCCTGCTGTGGTCGCCCTGATTGCCGTTCCCGTAATTACAACAGCCCGTTCCCTCCGTCTGCGCGGCTGGGTGCTGGTCATTCCCGTGGTAGTTGCGCTATCCATATGGTTGCTCAGCTTGTCGCCTGTCTATATCATTATCGTAGCCGCAGCAGGCGGTTTATATTATCGGATGTATTTAAAAAGACATTAGTATGCTGTTTCTACAATTATTTTACACCTATCTTAAAATCGGCCTTTTTGGTTTTGGAGGCGGATATGCGATGCTTTCATTAATTCAGGATGAGGTGGTCGACAAGCATGGGTGGATATCTACCCAGGAATTTACCGATATCGTTGCTATATCACAAATGACGCCTGGTCCCATCGGGATAAACAGTGCCACCTATATAGGCTATACAGCGGTGCAGAATGCAGGATATTCTACGGAGATCAGTATCTTAGGATCCGTAATCGCAACCTTTGCAGTCTGTCTGCCTTCCTTTATTCTGGTGCTTATCATCTCCTATTATTTTGCCCGGTTCAAAAACAATAAATATGTGGAAGCCGCTTTCACAGGCTTACGCCCGGCTACGGTCGGCCTGATTGCTGCAGCCGCCCTGTTATTGGTGAATGCAGAAAATTTCATTGATGCTAAAAGTGTGCTGATATTTATCGGCTCTTTTATCCTTACCTGGAAATACAAGATGCATCCCATACTGATGATCTTTATTGCCGGAATTGCCGGAATCATTCTCTATTGGTAGAGTCAGGTTACTGGTATATAACCTTATACCAATCCATTCCCTTGTACCACTCGTTGAGCTGTTCCAGTCCCGCTTGCGGAACATAGATGCTCAACCCCGAAAAGCGATTGATATAGATAGACCCTTTGGCATAGGTAGCCATGGGGGTTGTCTGCTTGTATATAACCACCTCGTCCAACACCTTTTTAAAGTTTGTATATTGGGGTTCCGTAGCCAGCCTGCCAATAAAATCATCCAGGTCGTACAAGGCATGGTAGGTGTTTCCCAGATACTCCAGCTGTTGCAGTTCATTGACAGGCAGCGAAGCGATTGTCTGCTCCTTTCCCTTTACAATCTCGCTGCATACGGCGGCCAACTCATCCAATTTGGATGTGTTAATCAACGACACCGATGCCGATCGGTTCAGTCCGGTCAGCTTATCATAGTATGTGTAAAATTTTTCACCTATTTGCTGCAGACCGGCTTTCTGCGTGAAGAAATCAGCCATAATCAGCTTGTAAGGAAACCCTTCGGCCAGTACCTCGGTTGGAGAAGCCAAAATATAGTCCGCTTTGTTCCGGAGGGCATACACCACTTCTGTGCTTGCCATATAGCAGGCATCAAACAGAATAAAGTCAAATACATGATCGGGAATAGCTTCGGCAAGCTCATCTATCTCCATCCAACTGCTCTCATCCTGTCCAAATGACCGGAGCATCGGCTGTACATTGTAAGGCAGCCAGGCAGTGCCGTGACTCCATAAAACCAGGCCATAACTTTCGGCCGGAAACTCAGATACAACCGATTCGAACACCCCACGCATAACAATGGGATCGGCCGAATTCTGCTCGGGATAATCCTTTATAGCCAGCTTCTGTATCGTCCCGTCGCTCTTGGCCTTGATCTGAAGAAGCTGCGGAGCCGCATCGGAAGCATCCAGATAGACCAACAGATTCCCGCCATTGAGTGCGGCTGCAGAGCTCCCCTTTACGATCGATTCCAGATTCTTGTAGGAGAATGAACTCAGGGAATTATCCGCAGCCATGTAAATAAGCACGGTACGTACCGGCGTCGGACATGGTTCGTCGTTGGAGCATCCCCATAAAAAAGGCATACAGCATAACAACCCGATAAGAATACGCCGAATGTTATTCATCTTATAGCTTCACTTTTTTTGTTTTTCCTTTTTTGCTTTCATTATGGAAACGATCCACAGCAGTTACTACATACTTGTATGTATCATTTCCCTTTTCATAAGGTAACAAATAAAAAGTCTTGTTTGTTATGGTTACGATGTTGGCCGGGTTCGTGATGTCTGCCTTTTCACCCGCCTTAAAACAATACACAACGAAGTAACGGGCTAACTCCGGATTTGTATCACTTTGTTCGGCTTTCCAGTGTAACAGATACCCCTCCTTTGTCCATTCGGCTTTAAGGCCGGAAACCTCTTTGGGTAGCCGGTCGTGCAAATGCGTATAAGCCGGAATCAAAGCCGGATAGCGGTGATATTGTTCTTGCAGCTGGTTGGCCACACCACCGGTATTCCATAAAATTTCATTTGCCGGCCAGAAGCAGTTTCCTTGTATATTGGAGGCAGAACGGATGTATGCCATCTTCTTGTCCAGCTCGTCCTTCTTCATCGTGCGGGCCACATCCTGACCAATATACAGGTGTCCTCCGTTGGCATTCTTATCCCACCATTTCACAAGCGTTACATAATCGGCAGCTTTATTCCCGATCTCCCAGTATATCTGAGGAATGTTGTAGTCTATCCACCCCTTCTGCACCCATAAGGTGATGTCTGCATACAGATCGTCGTAATTCTGCAATCCGTTGGTATCGCTTCCGGAACCATCCGGCGTATTCTTTTTGTTACGGTAAATGCCAAAGGGACTAATTCCGAAGCGGACCCACGGTTTGGTACGCAGAATGGTTTGCTTGATATCCTGCACCAGCAGATTTACATTCTCCCTGCGCCAGTCGGCCCGTTGATTGTCTTTGTATCCTTTGCTGCGTCCGTACGCATCAAAGCTGGCATCATCCGAAAAGGGGAGTCCGGCTACCGGATAGGGATAGAAATAATCATCCATATGGATTGCGTCTACATCGTAACGTGAAACGATGTCCTGCACCACCTTGCAGATAAAAGCACGGCTTTGAGGCAGGCCCGGATCAAACAAAATCATTTTATTGTATGTTACGAACCATTCGGGATGCTTGTTGTATATATGCCCCGGGGCAAAAACAGTATTCCCCGATGTGCTTACGCGGTATGGGTTCAGCCACGCATGAAACTCCATGTTGCGTTCGTGGCAGGCGTTGACTAAAAATTCCATCGGGTCCCAAATCGGATCAGGTGCAACCCCTTGTTCGCCGGTAAGGAAACGGCTCCAGGGTTCCAGTTTGGATTGATACCAGGCATCCGCTTCGGGGCGCACCTGGAACACGATGGCATTGATACCGCAATCCTGCAGGTAATCCAATTTACGGATCAACTCCTTTTTCAGCTGCGAAGTCGACATGTTTTTATATTCACCCTGGTGGACGGTCTGAATCCAGGCTCCTCTGAATTCCCGCTTAACCTGGCGGCCTTCAGCGGGTTTAGGTGTTTGTCTTAAGGTTGTACACGAAGCAGATGCAAGCAACATCAAGAAGATGAAAAGACGTAATGAGTAGGAATACATGAGTTTTATCTGTTTCATAATGCAAATATAATGTTACAAAGATATAAAAATATCACTATCTGTCAATACAATGAAAGGTTCTGACAGCTGCTAAAACATTCAACCCAAAAATATCGTTATCTTTGTAGTTTATAAAATATGTACCTATGTACGATGCAACAAATATAGAGATAAAAGGAGCCCGCATCAATAACCTGAAGAATATTGACGTTACTATCCCAAGAGATAAATTAATTGTTATCACAGGATTATCGGGATCCGGAAAGTCTTCGCTCGCTTTCGACACATTGTATGCCGAAGGGCAAAGGCGTTATGTGGAAAGTCTTTCCGCCTATGCGCGTCAGTTTCTGGGCCGAATGGGTAAACCGGAATGCGATTATATCAAGGGTATTCCTCCCGCTATTGCCATAGAGCAACGGGTGAACACCCGCAATCCACGTTCTACTGTAGGAACATCTACCGAGATATACGAATACCTCCGGTTGCTTTACGCACGTATAGGAAAGACTATCTCTCCGGTATCGGGCGAAGAGGTTAAGAAGCACCAGGTTTCGGATGTTGTAAACTGGGTGTTGGATTTCCCCGACAACACACGCTTCTCAGTCTATACGCCCGTTGTTCTGCCGGAAGGACGCGACATGAAAGAACAGCTTACCATTCTTCAGAAAGAGGGGTACACCCGGTTGGAAATCGACGAGAATGTTTACCGTATCACGGAAGTAATGGAGAACGAATCTCTTTTGGCATCCGGGGGTATTCAGCTTTTGATAGACCGTCTGGCCGTTGCTTTCGATAAGCCGTTTAAGAACCGTCTGGCCGATTCTGTAGAAACCGCCTTTTTTGAAGGACATGGTACCTGCGTAGTGAAGGTCTTCGATCCGAACGGCACCCAGACAAAAGAGTTCTCACGTAAGTTCGAAGCCGACGGTATCGTGTTCGAAGAGCCCACAGATATGATGTTCAGTTTCAACAATCCCCTGGGAGCCTGTCCGGTTTGCGAAGGATTCGGTAAAATTATGGGAATAGACGAAGATCTGGTTGTTCCGGATAAAAGCAAGTCGTTGTATGATGGAGCTGTAGTTTGCTGGAAGGGCGAAAAAATGGGTGAGTGGTTGAACGCATTTATCCAGGCAAGCGCGAAATATGATTTCCCCATCCATCGTCCGTATTACGAGCTTACGGAGAAGGAACGGGATCTGTTGTGGCACGGTGCAAGGGGTCTTCACGGGATTAACGACTTCTTCTCTTTTGTAGAGGAAAATCTATATAAAATACAATACAGGGTGATGCATGCCCGGTACAGAGGCAAGACCACCTGTCCCACTTGTAAAGGAAGCCGCCTGCGAAAGGAGGCCCTGTATGTACAGGTAGGAGGAAAGGATATATCCCAGATTGTAAGTCTGCCTATCAACGAAGCCAAACTTTTTTTCGATACCCTCAAGCTGGACGAAACGGATGCAGCCGTATCGAAACGCTTGCTTACCGAAATTGACAGCCGTCTGCAGTTCTTATTGGATGTTGGACTTGGGTACCTTACCCTCGACCGCCTTTCAAATTCCCTTTCCGGTGGCGAGAGTCAGCGTATCAACCTGGCCACCTCTTTAGGCAGCAGCCTGGTGGGATCCCTCTATATACTGGACGAACCCAGCATCGGTCTGCATTCGCGGGATACCGACCTGCTGATAAAAGTACTTCGTCAGTTGCAGGAGCTGGGCAATACGGTGGTTGTGGTAGAGCACGATGAAGAGATCATCCGGGCTGCCGATTATATAATAGATATCGGTCCCAAGGCCGGACGTCTGGGAGGAGAAGTGGTTTATCAGGGCGACATCTCCAACCTTCAGCTGAACAGCAACAGCTATACCGTGCGCTACCTTACCGGAGAAGATAAGCTGGAAATTCCGCCCTACCGGCGTAAATGGAACAATTATGTGGAGGTAAAGGGTGCCCGTTATCACAACCTGCAAGGGGTGGATGTCAAATTTCCGCTCAATGTGATGACTGTTGTCACCGGTGTAAGCGGATCCGGAAAGAGTTCGCTTGTACGCGATATATTTTACGAAGGAGTGAAGCATCATCTCGACGATGCCCCATTGGGAGTGCCTTGTCTATCCCTTACAGGCGACCTGAAGCTTGTCAAGGCCATCGAGTTTGTAGATCAAAATTCAATCGGCAAAAGCTCGCGGTCCAACCCGGTCACCTACATGGGAGCCTACGACGAGATCCGTAAACTTTATGCCGATCAGGCCCTGGCCCGTCAGCTTGGATTTACCCCGGCTTTCTTCTCCTTCAATAAAGAAGGCGGACGCTGCGAAGAGTGTAAGGGAGAGGGAAAGATAACGGTCGAAATGCAATTTATGGCCGATATCACACTGGAGTGCGAAGAGTGTAAAGGGAAGCGCTTCAAAGCCGATCTGCTGGAGGTGGAATACCGCGGTACTAATATTTTCCAGGTGTTGGAGATGACCGTAAATCAGGCCATCGAGTTCTTTGAGTCGGATCCTCAGGGAGATACCAGGAAGATAATCCGGAAGCTGAAACCCCTGCAGGATGTAGGATTGGGATACATTAAACTGGGCCAGGCATCGTCCACACTGTCCGGAGGCGAAAACCAACGCGTCAAGCTGGCCTATTACCTTAGTCAGGAGTCCAAACTACCCACTCTGTTTGTCTTCGACGAACCTACAACCGGATTGCATTTTCACGATATAAAGACCCTGTTGAAAGCCTTCAACGCCCTTATCGAGAACGGCCACACGGTCATCATTATCGAACACAACATGGATGTGATCAAATGTGCCGATTATCTGATCGATCTGGGTCCCGAAGGCGGTAAAGAGGGCGGAAAGCTTGTCTGCGCCGGTACACCCGAAGAGGTTGCCGCCTGCGAAGCATCCTATACCGGTAGATACCTGAAAGATAAATTGAAACAATAATTTCCCAATAATACGCTGGCATTATGAAAAACAACCTCATTTTACTCCTTCTTTCTGTTTGCTTCAGCAGCAGTATACTGCAGGCGCAGGAGCTATCGCAGAGCTATCTTTACGATGAATTTAAAGATGGCCTGGTTTTATTTAAGGACGGTCGCCGCTCTTCCGCGATGTTGAATTACAACACAACCGTCGAAGAGATGCTGTATAAGAATGGAGAACAGATCTGGGCCATCGCCAACCCTCTGGAGATAGCCGCTATAGATATCCAGGGAGATATGTTTGTGTATGTAAACAAGCATATCTTTTACCAGGTTGTCAAGGTAGGGGTAGGCGAGGTTTACGTGGAGTGGAAGACTACCTATTTCTCCCAGGGGAAGGGTGCCGGCTACGGTGGGTATTCTGCAACGGCAGCCATTACCAACTATTCTACCTTCCAGGAAGGGGCGGCAGTCACCAAATTAACACCCAACGAGAAATTCTCATACAAGCCGGATAACCGCTACTGGATTAAAAATGCCAAAGGTAAATATGTGAATGTCACCACGATCAAGATGCTTCAAAAGAATTTCCCTGCAAAAAATGTCAAAGCATTCTGCGAAGAGAACAACCTGGTGCATACCAAACATGCGGATATGTTAAAAATATTGGAATACTGTTTCAGGTAACGCCCTTTGATAAACACTTCCTTTGACTGGTGGTTCTATATAGAGAAAGGAGGGTGTATTATGAAAGCGGAAAAATGGCAAAAGATTGCCTCCTATCAGGAGAAGCGGACGGACCAGGTGGTACGCTGCCATTTGTGCCCACATCGTTGTGTACTACAGCAAGGGGCTGCCGGAATCTGTAAAACCCGTATCAATCAATCCGGCACACTTTATACCACCGCCTATGGAAATCCCTGCTCGCTTAGTATCGATCCCATTGAAAAGAAGCCCCTGTTCCACTTCATGCCCGGCCAACCGGTTTTCTCTCTGGCTACCGGCGGGTGCAACTTCCGCTGCCTTAATTGTCAGAATTGGCAAATATCCCAAACATCTCCCCAGTCGCTGAACGGCTATGACCTGGACCCGGAGGCTCTTGTACAGAGGGCTATCGGTTGTAATACCTCTATGATTGCTTTCACCTATACGGAGCCTACTGTTTTTTACGAGTATATGTACGATACAGCCCGTATCGCCCGCGGCAAAGGACTGAAAGTGGTCTGGATATCCAACGGCTATATCAACCGGGAACCTCTTCTCGACCTTTGTCCTTATCTGGATGCAGCCAATATCGATCTGAAATGTTTTGAGGATGTGATGTATCGCAAACTTACGGGCGGCCGGTTACAACCTGTTCTCGATACGTTGCTGACGCTGAAAGAGAAAAAGATCTGGCTGGAGATTACCAACCTGCTGATTCCCGGGTTTTCGGATAATCCGGAAATGATCACACACATGTGCGAATGGCTGTTTGCCAATGGCTTTGAAGATACCCCGTTGCATTTCAGCCGGTTCTTCCCGAACTACAAGCTAACCGACGTGCCGCCTACCCCAGCTGAAAGTCTGCTTGAGGCAAAGGCCATTGCCCTGAAGTCCGGATTGAAATTTATCTATATCGGTAACCAGCCCCGGTTACACGGCGAAGATACCGTTTGTCCCCAATGCGGACATACCTTGATACAGCGGTACGGGTATACCGTTGGGACCTATGAAATTCAGGATGGAAAATGTAACCGATGCGGAAAGTCGGTTGCGGGTATATGGCACAGCTGACACCTGTTACTCTTTCTCGCGGATAATGGTTGCCGTAAAAACAGATATTTCGGCCTCCTTCCATCCGTTCCACCCGATACCCGCCTTGTCACGGGCGCAATGCCCCAGAAACGACTCCTTGCTCCATCCGGTTTCGGTGGCTACCTGAGGCAGAAACACCCCTCTGTTCATCCCTTTTCGTATAAAGATGCCGTGTACCCCCATTTCGATTTCGGTGATATTCCGTATCTTCCTGAGAGGAGAAAGTACAGAAATCTCGATGTCCACCTCATTCAGCTCCTCCTTGGTGACCGGCCTGAAACGCGAGTCGCGTGCGGCAGCCCACTGAGCCATCTCCCGTACATTCTGTAGCAGCGGCTTATCCTCTTCCATGTGGCCGTAGCAACCCCTGAGTTCCCCCTGATTATGGATACTCACAAATGCGCCACATCTGGTACGGAGCGCCTGAGGATACGATTCGATGGCTGCAGGCGGAGTGTCCGCTTTACGGAACAACCGTCCGATGGAATCCCTTGCCTCTTTCAGCAGCACCTGCTTTTCTGCATCCGAAAGCGTGAACCGTTCTGCGTCCACCTGCTTTTCTGTCACGGAAATAGCCCAATACCCTACAACATGATTTCGGGACCCCTCCTCTTTGGCATCTCCCGAATTCTTATAACAGATTTCGTTGTAGCAGAACGCCGGTTCATTCTCCGTCATATAAAGAAGAGTAAGCACGGAAGTCCAACCGCACAGACTGGTAACCAGCTGGGGGATATGCTTGTGTGCATTGATATCTAAAGCTGACAACAGGTTTTGTGGGCTGTTGGATATAATTGCCTGTCCGGTTGCCGAATCGACGGATTTGGCCGCTTCGTATGCCGGATAATGGGAGAAGTCGGAGCTTATCACAAACAGATTGTCCTTGTTAAGGTAGGGCTTCAGGGCGGAGGCCAGCCGTTTGCAAATCTCCGGCGAGTTGGTGCCGATTATGATTGGAACAATCCGGTAGCTGTTCTGCAGCTTGTAATGCAGAAACGGCAGCTGTACCTCGATACTGTGCTCATTCAGATGAGGCGACGGGTTATCTGTAAACAGTTCGGGATAGACCTCGGTCAGCATCTCTCCGATCTCCGTATCCACCAGCTCCCTGCCGTAAGGCATGATAAAGTCGCCGTCGCAATACACAGACGCCCCGTTGAAATGGGCCTGGTGCGACGATGCAATCAGGAATACCTTCCGATAGGATGCCTTGTCGTCCAACTGATTAAAAGCCGAAGCAGCCACCGTACCCGAAAAGATATACCCTGCATGGGGACTGATAACAGCCCTCACTCTGCCCTGCTTTTGGGGCGCAGCCATGCTGAAAAGAGACTCCAGTTCCCTTTGCAGCACATCCGGATGGGCCGGATAGAACTGACCGGCCACCGCAGGATGCCTGTTTATTTTGATATCCTTTCCATTCATACCCAGTCGATTTGCCTATAGAGGTATTTATATAACAATCGGCAACCCGGGTTTGATTTTGATTTATCCCACACCAAAAAGAGAGCCGATGTTATATAATCCGGAATAATAAACTTATTTTTGTGAAAAATATGTCAAAACGCCCCCAAAAGATGTCTGCCGAAAACATAACATCCTTCAATAAGTTGTACAACGAATATTACGACCGTTTTGTACGCTTTGCCAATGTGTATGTAAGAGATGCAGCCGTTGCGGAAGATATTGCCGTCGATGCGTTGATGTATTATTGGGAAAACCGCCTGTCAATCAGCGACGAATCCAATATCCCGGCCTATATCCTTACCATGATTAAGAACAAATGCCTGAATCATCTGCGGCATCTGCATATCCGCGAAGAGTTTTCGGAAAACATCAGGCAATACCAGGAGTGGGAGCTGGGTACCCGTATCGCTACGCTGGAGGCCTGCGAACCCAGCGAACTGTTTACGGCCGAAATAGAACAACTTATCCAGGAGGCCCTCAGCCAGATGCCCGAACGTACCCGCGCCATCTTTATATTGAACCGCTACGAAAATAAATCCTATAAGGAGATCGCGCAGGAAATGAATATATCGTTTAAGGGCGTAGACTACCACATTGGCAAGGCGCTGAAGATTCTGCATGTCCACCTGAAGGACTATTTACCTTTTTTCTATTTTTTTATCAATTAGACTAGGAACATTCTTTTCTCAGGTGCTATACATACAGAAACAAATCATGTGGATGTATGGACAAGGAAAAACTATATAGATTTTTTGAAGGAAATGTCACCGTAGAGGAGGGCATGGAGATCAGGGACTGGATGGAAGCTTCGGCCGAAAACAAACGTATTTTTATGAAGGAGCATAAGCTGTTCAGCGCCATCTTGCTGCAAGACAAGAGACGGATCGCCGCTGTACCTGGGCAAAGCCGACTGCGAACCCTCCTGAAGTCCGACTGGTTGAGAGTGGCTGCCATCGTATTGATCACCCTCTCGCTGAACGCCGTTTACCAACACTATGTAGCCGATAACAAGGAGCTGGCCATGAGCATCGTGTCCGTTCCTGCCGGTCAGCGTACCAACGTAACCCTGCCGGACGGAACCAACGTATGGCTGAACGCCCGGACAACGATCCGGTTTCCGGAAAAGTTCAGCACCCGCAACCGTACGGTCGAACTGATGGGCGAAGGCTATTTTGATGTTGTGAAAGACAAAGAAAGGCCCTTTATCGTTAAAACGGACAAGTACAGCATCGAAGTGTTGGGAACCAAGTTCGATGTGGAAGCTTATCCGGACGAAGAAAAATTTGTGACCACCCTGATGCAGGGTAGTGTAAAGCTCACCTCCCAGGCATCTCCGTCGCACCAGGTAACACTTAAACCGGAACACAAGGCAACGCTGAAGGACGGACGGCTGGAGGTTTCGAAGGTGACCGATTTCAATCCCTACCGCTGGAAGGAGGGACTCATCAGCTTCAAAGATGAACCCTTCCTTACCATCATGAAAGACCTTGAAAAATACTATGGGTTCAAAATCATAATCAACAATCAGGATGTACTGAAGTATTCCTACACCGGATCATTCCGGCAGACAGACGGTGTAGATTATGCCCTCAGGGTACTTCAGAATGATATCAGCTTCAGCTATAAGAAGGATAACGAAACGCAGATAATACATATAAACTAAATAATTCTATTAATCTTTATGAATCTATTGCCTATGATAAAATGAACTGTTAGCCTACAAAAATGCCGATAAGTGCGCCAACACTTACCGGCATGCATTCAACACAATTATTTAAAACTGTATTAAATTATAAATCAATACAAATGTATGAAGAACGAAAATTTTTCAAGCAGACTTTGTCATAAAAAAACTGGATTTAAACAAATATTTAGAACTATGCGAATAACTACTTTCCTACTTTTGGTTTGTGTTTTTTGTTCACATGCTAAATCTACCTATTCCCAGGATGCCCGGGTGAGCATTCATATGAACAATGCCCAGCTCAATAAGATTCTTTCTGAAATTGAGAAGCAAACGGAGTACTTGTTCATCTATAACAACGAAGTAAACGCCAACCAGGCGGTATCTATCGACGCCAGTCAAAAAAGGGTGGCCGATGTGTTGAACGATCTTCTAAAGGATCGCAACATCTCCTTTAAGATTGAAGGATCTCATATTATTTTGTCGCGGAAGAA
Source organism: Macellibacteroides fermentans (assembly GCF_013409575.1). NCBI lineage: Bacteria > Pseudomonadati > Bacteroidota > Bacteroidia > Bacteroidales > Porphyromonadaceae > Macellibacteroides > Macellibacteroides fermentans. The sequence goes on from NZ_JACCCY010000007.1 coordinate 42,842, forward strand.
CCACAGCGAATTAAAAAACAGCGAAGCTGCAGTGCAGCAACAACAGCCGTTCAAGGTTTCAGGTACGGTGCTCGATAAATCCGGATTGCCGGTTATCGGTGCCAACGTGCAGGTTACCAACAGTGCCGGTATTGGAACCATTACGGATATGGATGGTAACTTTACCCTGGAGGTGCCCCAGAATGCTACGCTAACAATCAGCTACATCGGGTATCAGCCCAAGCAGGTTGCGGTTAAAAATGCCGAACACCTGCGTGTCGAACTGCTTGAAGACAGTCAGGCGCTGGATGAGGTGGTAGTGGTAGGTTACGGCGTACAGAAGAAGGTGAACCTTACCGGATCCGTATCTTCGGTAAAAGGCGACGAATTAAGTCTGCGCCCGGTTGCCAACGCCACCCAGAGTTTACAGGGACTGGTTCCGGGGTTGACGGTTAACAACAGCAGTTCGGGCCGTCCCGGTGCCGAAAGTTCGCTTACCCTGCGCGGTCAGGGTAACCTTTCCAATACAGCCAACCCCTATATATTGGTGGATGGTGTGGAAATGAACCTTTCGGATGTAAACCCCAACGACATCGAAAATATATCCGTGCTGAAGGATGCCGCCGCTTCGGCAATCTACGGAGCCCGTGCCGCCTACGGTGTTATATTGGTGACAACTAAAAAAGGCGAAGAGGGAAAGATGCGGGTAAGTTATCAGGGAACTGTAGGCTGGAGCTCTCCCACGGTTTTGCCGGATATGGCCAATTCGTACGATTTCGCCACCTATTTTAATGCCGCCTGCGCCAATGCGGGGGTTGCTAAACAGTACAGCGACGAGAAACTGGGCTTATTGCAGCAATATATACAGAATCCTGCAGGAGTAGATGCCTGGGCCGACCTGAAAGGACAGAACAACCTGGTGGCCGCATTCGAGAATACAGCCAAAGGGGTGGGTAATGTAGACTATTTTAAACTGCATTACAAAGATGCCGCCTATAAGCAGAACCATAACCTGAGCTTGAGCGGAGGTGGAAAGCTGGCTCAGTATTACGTATCGGGAGGAGCTTATACGGAAGACGGAATCCTGCGCTATGCCGATATGGATTACAAGCGATTCAACTTCAATGCCAGCGTTACTTCGCAGGTAACCGACTGGCTTAAAATGAAGGTGAACACCAAGTTTATGCATTCGGATAACAACACTCCCTTCGGAACCGGCGGATTGTCCGAAGGTTTCTATCATTCGCTGGCCCGTTTCCGTCCCACGGTGAGCGAGGTGGATCCCAACGGCCATTTTACGGAACTTACCATGATTCCGTATCTGCAAAGCGGCACCTACACAAATACACAAGACGACAACATGTCTTTAACCGGCGGTTTCGAGATTCAACCGATCAAGAACTGGCGCATCTTTGTAGACTATACCTATCGCAACGACAACGAGGAGTACGAGGCGCTTAACGTAGCCCCTCAGATTCCGGGAGCCGACAACGAGACTTTGTATAAAGGTACCCGTTCTGAGTTGAACATCGCAGCCAACGGACGTTTTACCCGTTCCATGTCTAAAAGACGCTATCAGTCGGTAAACCTGTACACCAATTACCTGTTCACTCTGGCGGAAGATCATAATTTTACGCTGATGGGCGGTTATCAGGAAGAGGATAACAATTACAGCTACCTGTTCAACCAGGTTACGGATCTGATTTCTACCACCAACCCCGGACTGGGCTTGAGTACCGGCGACCAGACCATCACCGATATCCGCAACGGATGGGCCACCCGTGGATTCTTCGGCCGTATCAACTACGACTACAAGGGTCTTTACCTGCTGGAAGCTAACGGTCGTTACGACGGCTCTTCACGGTTTGCATCAGACAACCGCTGGGGTTTCTTCCCTTCCGTTTCACTGGGATGGAATCTTTCTCGCGAAGCCTTCATGGAAAAAACAACCGATGTGCTTTCAAACCTCAAACTGCGTGCTTCCTGGGGATTGCTGGGTAATCAGAGCGGAGCGGCGTTGTATACGTTTGCCTCCACCATGGGTACACAGCCGTTGGGCAACTATTACTTCCAGGATGGCAGGGATATGATTATCAATGCCCCCGGTGTGGTGGATCCTTATACTACCTGGGAGAAGGTGGAGAGCAAGAACGTGGGTGTCGACTTTGGATTCCTGGGTAACTCCCTTACAGGTACAATCGACCTGTTCCAGCGTGATACAAAGGATATGTTAGGCCCTTCGGCCGACTTGGCTGATATTTTTGGTGCTACGGTTCCTAATACCAACAACGCCCGTATGCGTAACAAAGGCTGGGAAGTAACGTTGCAGTACCGTGGCAAGATCGGTAAAGAGGTGGGCTATACAGTGGGAGCCTCCTTGTCGGACGCCATCTCGGAGGTTACAGCCTACGAAAACCCAACCGGTACCGATCCTCAGGGACAGTGGTATGTAGGTCGCAAAGTGGGCGAGATCTGGGGATACCGTGCAGACGGACTGATCCAGTCGCAAGCCGAGGCGGATGCCTATAATGCAGCTTACGACTTGTCGTATATCTCCGGACAGAAATGGAATCCGGGCGATGTAAAGTACCGCGACCTGAACGGCGACAGTAAAATAAACAAAGGAAACAACACCCTGGCAGATATGGGCGATGTAACCATCATCGGTAACACCACACCCCGCTATCAGTATACGATAAACGGATCTGTAAACTGGAAAGGCATCTCGTTGAGCCTGTTGTTCCAGGGAGTAGCCAAAAGAGACTGGTCGCCGGACATGGGATCGGTTTATTTTTGGGGATCGGGTCCGTATGCACAGGTTACGGTATTTGAAGAACACCTCGACTACTGGAGAGAAGATAACAAGGATGCCTACTATCCTGCACCCTATACCGCCGGAGCCGGAGCCATCAATAACTTCAGAAACAAGACCTCGCAGAAAACAGACCGCTACATGCAGAATGCGGCCTACTGCCGACTTAAAAACCTTACTGTAAGCTACGACCTGCCGGGTGCGTGGACCAAAAAGGTGGGATTAAGCAAAACCCAGGTATTCTTCTCGGGCGAGAACTTATTCACAAGCACCAAACTGGCCAAGATGTTCGATCCGGAAGCCATCTTCACCGGAACCTCTTATACCAGTGAATCAGGAAAGAACTATCCGATGAATAAGGTGATTTCTTTAGGTCTAATCGTTAATTTCTAATACGCGTCAATATGAAAAGAATAAAAATATTTATAGGTTTAGCACTTATCTTCGGTTTGACAAGCTGTTCGGACCTCGATAAACTTCCGGAGGGCGTTCTCTCCACATCTACTGCATTCAGCAGCACTGCCGAGATTACCAAATACCTGAACCAGTTTTACGAGACAGGCGTGCGTACCCAATCGCAGAATGTGGGTAATGCTTCGGGTATCGCCTTTGGCGACATGGCCAGCGACAATATGATCTCCAACGTGATAGACGACAGGCTTGCCGGCGAAACGGCGCTGAGCGATGCTACAAAGCTCACCAACTACACCTACATCCGCAATGTCAATTTCCTGATCAACAACTTCGGGAACTGCAAGGAGACCGGTGCGGCTATGAACCAATGCATCGGCGAGGCCTATTACTTCCGGGCCTGGTATTATTACCAGATGTTTGTAAACTACGGCGAGCTTACCTGGATCGATGAGGTGCTGGACCCTGTACAGGAACAGATGGAGCGCCCCAGAGACAGCCGTACCATGATTGCCGATAAGATATTGGCCGACCTGGATGTGGCTATCGAGAACCTGGGCGAAAAGAACAACAGCGCCACCATGCGGGTACACAAAGATGTAGCCCGCGCGCTTAAAAGCGAAGTGGCCCTGTTTGAAGGAACCTGGGAGAAGTACCACAAAGCCAAGGGCACCCCTTTCTACGATAAGAGTGTTACCGACGAGAAAATAAACAACTACCTGCAGCAGGCAGCCGATGCAGCCAAGGCGGTGATAGACCGTGGCGTGTGGAGCATCGCAACCGGCAATACACAGACAGCCTACCGCGATCTGTTTATTACATTGGACCTTTCTACTAACAAAGAGGTGTTATGGTGGAAAAAATACGATGCAAGCGATAACATCGGGCATTCGGTAACCCGCTACCTGAACCAGGGTGGAGGTATCACCGGCGCATCCTTGTCGCTGGTAGACGATTACCTTACGGCAGACGGTCGCCCGTTTGTGGGTGCAGAGCGTGAGAATGCACAGAAAGTATACGGAAACGAACTACTGCCTACGGTACGCGACCCCCGTCTGTCTCAGACAGTCTGTACTCCCGGTCAGCCGCTCCGTCCCAACAACGCCTACGTATTTGTTCGTCCGCCGTTGGATGGAAACAGCTACAACCAGAACACCACCGGATTTTCGGTACTGAAGTATGTTGAATTCAATACCACCTACACTCCTACGATCGACGGCGAAGGTAAGAGTCAGGCTCCGGCCATCCAATACCGTTATGCAGACATCCTGCTCAATTACGCCGAAGCTTTGGCCGAACTGAACGGAGCAGCCAACGCCGCTAAGATTGCAGCCGCATTGAAGCCCCTGCGCGACCGTGTAGGCATGCCTGCGGTAGATTTCGACCGCGAGTACAACACCGCATCAGATTATCCCTTCAAGGACCTGGATAAATACATTCAGGCCGTACGCCGGGAGCGTCGTGTGGAGAAAGCCTTCGAAGGAAGTCGTCTTACAGACATCCTGCGCTGGGCGGCAGCCGACAAGCTGATTGTAAACAAAACCCCTCTGGGAGCCTTGTTCACCGGAAGCAGTCTGGAGACAGCCTACGGCAATAAACTGGTGTACGATCAGGCAGCCAACAACAACCTGTTCCTGAGCGGAAAACCCGGAGATGCCAAACGCTATATCATCCCATTCAATAACAAGAACTATCAGAACGGATGGCAGTTCAAACTGGACAGAGACTACCTGTATCCTATCCAGTCGCGCATGTTGTCGCTTACCAACAACCAATGGAAACAGAACCCCGGCTGGTAAGACTCGATTGACCTGGATTTAAAATACATTCCCTTAAGTGATCATCCCGTTCACTTAAGGGAATTTTTTTACTCCAGATGCATCTAATCTTTGAGGCATCCTATAGGAACAACATAAACGCCATCCTGCCTGCGATAGGCAAAGTCGCCAACCGCTGTAAGTATCATCAGGAAAGAAGGATTCTTCATTCTGTTTGTATCAATTTTTGAAGCGAGTGTATTCAGTGTTTTAGATCCTTCTTCAATTAGTTTGTCGCCACCCAACTTAATTTCAATAAGACCATAGCTGCCATTTCGTAAATGAACTACGGCATCGCATTCCAATCCGTTTTTATCCCGGTAATGATATACCTCTCCATCAAGAGCCTGTGCAAATACCCGAAGATCCCGAACACAAAGTGTTTCAAAAATCAAACCAAACGTTTCCAAATCATGCATTAAGTCATCCGGCCCCAATCCAAGGGCAGCCGTTGCGATGGATGGGTCAACAAAGTAACGGGTGTCCGTAGTCCTGATAGCTGTTTTGGAACGCAGATTAGGATTCCATGCGCGCATATCTTCTACAACAAATATTTTTCTAAGCGCATTGAGGTAAGAACTTATGGTGTTTTCGTCTAATCCGCCATGCTCATTAGCTGTCATATCCTTTCCTATTTCAGCAAAAGACGATTGACTGCCTTGATACCGGGCATAAGAGCGCATCAATCGTTTTACCCGTTCCGGGTCCCTGTCTACACCGTCTACCCGCTGAATATCAGAATTCACCACCGCATCGTAATAATCGATAGCCTGATCCAGAGCAATGTCTTCGTCCTTACTCAAAAGCGATGCTTGTGGCCAACCTCCTCTACAAGTAAGAAAGGCTATTCTTTTCAAATCTAAATCACAAGTTGCAGCAATACTCTCTGGAGAATCAAATAGTTCGCGTAAACTTACACTGCCATTGGAGTCGCCCGATTCCCATAGGCTCATCGGACGCATAATCAGCCAGGCAAAACGCCCTGTACCCGAATGTAAAATTTCATCCCGGTTTGCCGGTACGGCAGACCCTGTAAGAATGAAGTGCCCCAGACCTTTACGATGGTCAACCTCGAATCGTATCAGATCCCACAGTTTTGGCGTTTCCTGCCATTCATCAATCAAGCGAGGTGTATCTCCATCTAATATCATCTCCGGATTTGAATCAACAAATAGCTGGTACTGATCTCTGCGTTTGGGGTCTGACATATAAATGATGCTTTTAGCCTGTTGCTCTGCGGTCGATGTCTTTCCACACCATTTTGCACCCTCTATCAATACGGCACCTTTACCTCGCAATTTCCTGCTTAGAAGCTGGTCTATCACTCTTGGTTTATAACTATCTTTTGCCATATAAATCTATATGTATAAGGTTACTATGTATGTGGCAAAGATAAGATAAATATTTGAATTCAGTCATTTGGCTTGATTTCATTCAGTCATTTGGCGCAATTCTATTCAGTCATTTGGCGCATTTTTATTCAGTCGTTTGGCGGAATTTTGTTTAAGACAGCCTCTTTTCTATAAAAAGATCGCTTTGTATAGCCTCTGATAGAGAGATAGTAAGCTGGGTGTTTGACATTTAAGATAGGTTATTCTAATGCTATAAAATATAAAAAGTCCGACTCTCGCGAGCCGGACTTTTCTTATACTTTCCTTTATCTCTACAAACATTAAATTAATTAAACCAGTGAATATTGAAATTGTCCATTGCAAATATAAGGGTTATTTTTCTTCTCGCAACTAATTATACAATGTTTCATAGCAGTCCGGGTAATTTGGATAATTAATTTATTAGGTTACGTGCGCCGCGCGAACATTATAATGTGTGCAAATATATCCCGACCATTTTTTATCCTACACCAGCAACTTATACAGGTAACTGGTTCCGGCTACTGCAATCAAACACCAACCAAGCAGGTTGGAAATATTTAGAAGATAATAACTCCAATAATAGTTTGTTATATCAAATTAAATTCTCTAATTTTGAACTATTGCATCCAATCAATCTGTGAACACGAATAAACCACACTTTTCCTTAAAATGACATCAGACCATCAACATAAAATTATTCATTTCCTTTTAGATCATCCCGATCTATTGAGGGATTGGATATCATCATACTATCCATTGTCTGAATCTCAACTGAAAACGTATCACAAGACGCTCAACTGGGATCGTATCTCCGAAAACAGCAACATTCATTGGACGTATGATATCCTAAATTCCTTTTCCGAAGATTTAGAATGGGAAACAGTAACTCAAAATAGCAGTGTCTTCAAGGATAAAAGCTTTTTGGATAAATTCTACACTAAAATTGATTGGTACGGATCCGATGATATCTGTTTCGGCTCGATAGTGGCCAACCACGGGCTTTATTGGGATAATGAAACGATTGAAAAATATGCGGATAGAATAAATTTCAATAAGCTTTCTGCAGAATCCAATGTAGCCTGGAGTGAAGCGCTTTTAGATAAGTATTTTCCCAAATGGGATCTTGTCGAATTAGCGCACAATAAATCAATACCATGGACGCTTAGACTGTTTGATAAATATCTGGATGAAAGTTATTTATCCTATTATGGAGTACAGACAAACCGCACACTTATCACTTTCCACTTTATAGAAAAATACAAACATTCCGTTGACTGGGAAATTATATCTGCTAATCCCCATCTACCATGGATAGAAAAAGATCTATTACATCTTTGGAGTGATAAAATTGATTGGAGCGGTATAGCAAGTAATAGTTTTTTATTTGCGCACGACCCCGATTTCTACCAAACCCATTGCGACAAATGGCAATCCATCAAAAATAAGGTATGGAGATCATTTTCTATAAATAATACCTTTCCCTGGACTATCGACATCATCGAAAACCATAAACACTATATCGATTGGAATTCGTTGTGTTCCAATCCAGGAATAGACTGGAATGAAGAAATGATTGACAATTATAAATCCCATATAGACTGGAATCAGCTATGTTCCAATGAAAAAATACCATGGAATGAAAAATTAATAGACCGTTACGCCGAACATATTCAATGGGGCGGCTTTAGAAAATGCGAATTATACGATGAAAGAGGCAATCTGCTATCGCTTACCGGAGGCGAATGCTACGATCAGGGTTTGATAGACAACAAATCCTTCCCATGGTCTATAGACATTCTTACACGATACGAGCCATCTATCGATTCTAAATCAATCAGCAACAAATCTTCCATATGGGAGAAAGCATTCAAACCCTATATCAATGATGAAATGATAAAGATATTGTTGGGTTAAGTGTTAATAAAAATTACATAAGGCCTGGCATCTCCCTTTGTTAGAGACCGTAATTTGAACTCTGTCCAAAAACAATTTACTTTGCATTATGGATAGAAACAGTCAAGAGTACCAGTTAATGCGAGACAAGGCATTAGCACAACTTCGCAGTGGTGAATCACTCACAGGAAAGGATGGCGCCTTTGGCCCCTTATTAAAAGAGTTTTTAGAAGCCGCTTTAGACGGAGAGATGTCCTCTCATCTGGATGAGTCAGAGCGTCAGATTGGCAATAAGCGTAATGGCCGAGGCAGTAAGCGCGTTAAAACGATGGCCGGGGAGATTGAGATAGTGACTCCCCAGGATCGCCACAGCAGTTTTAATCCGGAGATTCTCAAGAAACGGGAGACGATTTTGGCAGATAATATGTCCTCCAAAATTATCAGTTTGTATGGCATGGGGATGAGTCTGAGAGATATTTCCACTCATATAGAGGAAATGTACGATGTGGAGATTTCACACAATACCCTTAGCGAAATAATAGACCGGATCGTTCCCAAGGTAAAAGAATGGCAAAGTCGCCCTTTGGAGAATATGTACACCATTCTATGGTTGGATGCGATGCACTATAAAGTAAAAGATGGAGGCCGAACCGAAAGCAGAGCAGTGTATAATGTATTGGCCATCAACAAAGATGGCCGTAAGGAGCTTATAGGTATGTATGTTTCCGAAAGCGAGGGAGCTAACTTCTGGTTGAGTGTTCTGACCGATCTTAAAGCCCGGGGGATGAAAGATGTTTTGATTGCTTGTATTGATAATCTAACGGGGTTCGCAGAGGCCATCAGCACAATTTTCCCTCATGTGATTATACAGAGTTGTATTGTTCACCAAATCCGGAACTCATTGAAATATGTTGCCTCAAAAGATCAGAAAGAGTTTATGTCTGATTTAAAGACAATCTATCAAGCCCCTACGCTTGATCTGGCGGAATTGAATTTTGATAAACTACAAGATAAATGGGGTAAGAAATATCCTGTAGTCATGGATTCATGGAAAAGGAATTGGGACAAGCTTACATCCTATTTTGCTTATGATGAACAGATTCGAAAACTAATTTACACCACTAATGCCGTAGAAGGCTTCCATCGTCAAGTTAGAAAAGTGACCAAGACAAAGGGCGTTTTCCCTAATGACATGGCCTTGATGAAGTTGATCTACCTGGCCGTTATAAATATCTCAAAAAAATGGACACAGCCTCTTCATAATTGGGCATTGACAGCCGGTCAATTGCGGATTAAGTTCGGTGATAGAATGCCATTGGATATATAATCCATTTTTCTTCCCGGTTTTTCAAACGCAAAGAAAAGGCTGTTCCCGGTAGTGAGCAAGGGTATATAAACGGCTCGTTCCTCACCGCCCTTGCACACTACCAATAACAGCCTTAAAAAGCATTTGTAAATCCAAAAAGAAAAATTATATTTGTAGTGATTTTCCTAGAATATGAACCAGACAGAGTTTAAATTACACTCCCGGATGTATCTCCAAAAAATATTACCGCATCATTCTGAAGATAATCCAACATCGTGTTGTATATGGAATAATGATTGAATTTTGCAATATAATCAAAGAACTTAAAGAACTCTTTACTGTCTTTGTGCTTCCAACTTTAGTGCAAAAGCTCATCAATTGTAAATTTATCATTTATATGAGAACTGTTTTCCATTTCAATAGTAGTTGTATTATTTAAGTTGGGTTAATATGATATTATTTACTACTAATCACTAAAACATCTTGAAGTTGTACATACTTACAATCTCCTGTTTCTGTTATATTTCTAAAATTATATTTTCCACCCTGTGGTTTTAAATCTATTATACTATTCCAATATGTAAATTTTGGCGTTTCACAACCAGGGTCAAGACATAATATTTTGATTGGTTGATTTTGTTCATTAATTTCAACGCCAACTGCTACCAAGGCATGTGAACCACTTCCTTTGTAAGCTATTGAAATGAGTAGTGGCTGATTGTTATTAATATTTTGATGTATTTTATCAATTATTTCATCTGCATTACCTTCAATATGCGTGCTGGATACATGTTTTGAAAAACTACGTTGGAGCATTTCTTTGATATTATCGAACTCCTCATGATAAAAGTAATTACCCTCTCTGTGCAACCCTTTTAGATCAAAAAACTCCTTTTTAAGCCGTTCAATCCCATATCGTTTGTCATAATTGTTGCCTGAGAGTCTAATATCGCTGAATTTTACTGCACCAATCAAGATCAAATTCATCATTGTTGAATATACGGCACATGCACCATCCAAATTACCTTGCCTTAAATGTACAGTTTGATATTTTCCGTTTTTTGTTTTAGCTTTCACACCATCAACATCAATAAGAAGTTGTTCTATAATTTTTATTGTCTTCATGATTTATAATTTTATCTTATCTCTTCTGTATATAACAATTGAAAAGTATACCAGATTCCAGTTGAAAAGTATACTAGTGCTCATTGTTTGCGAAGATAAAAAAATAATCTAAACGTAGGTTAGATTTGAGGCCATAGTTTGAACTCTGTCCGAAAAAAGGGAAGCTCACAGGTGTATATTATCGAATAACTAATTCAATGAAAATGAGATCTGTAAGATATATTTAGTATTTGACATCTGTTTGTTCAGCTCTTTAATCTGGGATTGACTCTCAGCTTTATTTTTATAAATTCTTCTACATTCATTTTTATTGAAAATTTATGTAAAAAATTGAATTATAAACATACTTTTGTAGAAAAAAGTGATGACAGATATTCTATTTATACTTGTAATTGTGTTGACTCAAATATCAATTTGGTCTTATGTTAATGTTGCTAGAAGGGAGATGGATCTTTTTGGAAAAACTTGGTCCCGATTAATTGTGGCTCCATTCTTGTTAAATGTAATTAGTTATTTATCATTATATTTTTTAGCTATTCCGGTGATATGCACCCACCTAAAAAGCAGATATGCCTCTATTTTATGACTTAACGAACATTTCTAAATCTGCCAAATTTACAGTTTTTTTCTTAAACTCTCTCCCTTTAGTTCAAAACGATGCGATGTGTGTACTATTCTGTCTAAAATTGCATCGGCAATCGTCTCTTCTCCAATAATGTCAAACCAGCTTGCCACAGGGAACTGGCTTGCTATAATCGTAGCCTTTCTGTTATGACGGTCCTCGATGATTTCCATAAGATCAAGTTGTTGTTGTCTTTCGAGGGTAGTGAGTCCAAAATCGTCAATAATGAGCAGTTCGGTTGCCGCAAGCTTTTCAAACTGCCGGATTATGATACCCTCCAGCCGGTTTTGTTTGAGTTTGATCATCAGTTTCTGCATGTTGTAATACGCCACCGAGTAACCTTGCAAACAGGCTTGGTGACCCAGGGCGGATGCAAGGAAGCTTTTTCCTACACCGGCCGCTCCGGTGATAAGGATAGAGTCTCCGTTTTTTATATATTCACCCAAAGAAAGTCTTGTGATCAGTGACTTATCTATCCCTCTTGCCGGATCATTGCTTAGTTCCTCGATGGAGGCTTTATAACGGAAAGCTGCATTTTTAAGCAATCTGGCACATCGGTTGCTTGTGCGTTGGTCTTCTTCGGACTGAAGCAACAGCTCCAACCCATCGGACAGTGATAGCTCATTTACCTTACGTGTTTCATACAGGGTTTGCCAACAGTGGGCCATTCCCGGGAGCCGGAGGCCGGCTAGTCTGGACTTGATTTGTTCCATGATTATTTTTTTTATAGTTATTGATAATAATGCTTTCCTCTGATATTGTGGTGTTTGGGCAGAGTTCCTCCAGCGACCTCTTGCTCATTGATGAGATCTCTTTTATCCATCAGGTTCCGAACAAATTTATAGCTGGTTATATGGTTCTCTGTCGCAATATGGCATGCCCGGTCAAAGAGAACCGGGTCACTTTTGCGTTGCAGGCTCAGAAGTCCGTCACAGCGTTTGTATAATATTTCTGGCACCTCCTGGCTATCAAAAATGAGTTGGATTAACCTGTACAGCGCCTCCGATCGGTTTTCTGCTATCCGCAAATAATATTCAGGGCTTCGCTCCAGATAGTGATTATGGGCCGAACACAGATGTTCTTTTTGTGTGGTATAGCCAAATTTGTATGAACGGGGATGAGTAGCCACCAGTTCACCTTTAACATAAACCTTTACAAGCGTACGGGTATAAATAACCTTGGCCTGTTTGCCGATGTGTTGAAAAGGTACAGAGTAATAATGTTTATCCCGGCCCAGATAGATGCAATTGTTCTGGGCAATCTTCAGTTCTGTATAGTATCTTATTTCAAACGCATGAGCCGGCAATGCCCTGAGAAGCGCTTTTTCTTCTGCAAGAAACTGTTCTTCCCTGCTATACGTTTTTTGCTGCATACGGGTTTGGTTGTGTTCCCGAGTTTTTTCTTTTAACGCCTTATTCAGCTCTTCCAGAGAGAAAAAAGTCTGATGACGCAGTTTGGCGTAAACCCGTTGATAAATCCTGTTTACGCTGCTTTCCACCAGAGCCTTATCCTTAGGCTTGCGAACCCTGGCGGGTGTTACAACACACCCGTAATGGTTGGCAAAGTCTTCAAGTACATGGTTGATATCCGGCTCGTATTTATCTGCTTTGATTACGGCAGCCTTCAGATTGTCAGGTACCAGTATCTTGGGAGATCCCCCTAATTCCTGCAGGCAACAACCCAGAGCATGGATAAAGCTTTCGGTCCGTTGATCCATCACTGCCTGCACATAGGTGTAGTCAGAGAAAGGCAAACAGGCAACAAACACCTGAACAGAAACGATCTCTCCCCTTGATTTGTCTATATAACAGAGGGTATCTCCTGCAAAATCGATAAACAGCTTCTCTGCCGGGTTATGAGTGAGAATGGCTGTTGGCTTGCGGGCAGATTCCAATTGGGAGAGATGATAACAGAACTGAGAGTAACTGTAACCATCAAAACGACTTTGTCGGTATTCCTGCCAAAGCAAATGTCTGGTTACATGTTTTCGCTTTAACTCACTTTCTATATAGGGCAAAAGCGTTTTCAGATCATCGAAGCGGTCCTGGCAATAAGCCGGAGAACCGGCATGCAGACGTCTTTCCAGCACAGGATCGTCTAAGGTAAGCAGATCCTGACAACTTAACGGATCCAGACTCAATGTCCGGATGTATTTGTTTACCGTATTTTTATAAATACCTAGCTGCTTTGCAATCTGTCGGTTGGATACGCCCGCCAGGTGCAGCTGAATCAATTGTTTAATTGTGCTCATTCGTTTTACTTTTCCTGACATATCTATGCGTGATTGATTTCTTTATCACGCAAAATACTCGAAAAGTCACAAATAATAAAGTAAAATCGGGTGGGTGCATATGCGGGTTCTTCGTCAAATTTGGTGCAAAATAACGGTTCTTAAACAACCAGTATAATTGACTTATTGTGTTGATATACAGGCAAATAAATAACAAAAAGCTAGTATAATAGAATTATTTTTATTATCTTTAAAGGTCTGACACTAAAGGATTTAAAGATGATTGACAACACTAGCCAACCCAAAGATAATAACTTTTTTATAAACAAACATTCGCTCCAAGCTATTTTTGGAATCCCAGGTGTTGTATTCTATGATTCCGTTATAAGTGATAATTTGATTCTTCTATCTGCCCGTCTTAAAGACAAGACAGCAAAATGTATCTGTTGCGGTAAAAGGAGTAAAAGTGTCCATTCATCCTATATGCGCAAATTAACAGATCTAGCTGTAGTTGGCAGAGCTGTTAAAATTATACTGAAAGTCAGAAAGTTTAGATGCCGTTACAGTAATTGCACTCAAACAGTTTTCTCTGAGCAACATCTGCCCTTAACGCGGAAACACTCACGACTGACAGATCGCACAAGTCACTTTTTGCAAAAACTGCTCATTGAGGTCTCTTCTCGTAAAGGTGAGTATATAAGTGAGCTCCTATCAATAAAGCAGAGCAGTTCTACCTGTCTTAGAATCGTTAAGTCTATAGAAATGCCCCATTTTCAGGAACTAACCACCATAGGCATAGATGACTGGGCATACAGGAAAGGCAAATCGTATGGTACTATTATTGTAAATGCGATTAATCACCGTCCCGTAGAACTACTAAAGAGTAGAGACAAGGAGGAGGTTGCAGATTGGCTTATAAGACATAACTCCATACTGTATGTAACCAGGGATCGATCAAGCAGCTACTCTAATGCTATAAAGTCTGGGGCATCCAAGGCGTCACAAATAGCAGACAGGTTTCATTTAGTGAAAAATCTGGGAGATCACATAGCACATGAAATACGAATGGAGTATAAAACCATTAAAAATAGTTGGTTGGCTCACAGGAAGAGTCTTTATAAAAGCAAAAAAAATAACATCTGCTTAAGTAGTGGAGATAACGAAAATACCAGCGATTCACAATATAACAAACACACCAATAGTGTTAACCATAGAAAACAGGAGTTGTTTAACAGGATTCATGAGCTTAAAAACAACAACTACTCTCAAAGAGCAATTGCCAAGGCTTTAAACATTAGCCGTAATACTGTAAGATATTATTTTGAAATGGAAGAGTTGTTGCCACGAGCAACCATCTATTATAATAATTATGGAGATTTTATGGATCTGATTAAGGAGTGTTGTAATCAGGGGTTAAATGTAAGAAATATATTTGTGTCTCTGAAAAAACAGGGATTCAAGGGTAATCAAACATCTTTTTATCAGTGGTTCAACAGGCACTTCCCGGAATATCAGAATAAGAAAAGATTACCAGTAGCATTAAATACCTCTCCGATAGTTTATGAAGAAACTCGATTTAGCGGAATGTCACCCAACAGACTTGCTATACATTTAACAAATAGTGAATGGGGTGTTTCAAAGGAAACAGGCGAGTGTAGCAAGTCTCACATACTGGCAGAGGATATTATTAACTCCTCTATGTTATTAAAAAGCATGAGAGAGGTATACAACACTTTTAGAGAGGTTTTGAACAGTAAAGATGAACTTAGATTAGACCAATGGCTCGAGAAGTATAAGTCGACCCAAATACGGAGGATTAAAAGTTTTATAAATGGCATTATTCATGATTTGGAAGCAGTAAAAAACGCCATTAAATACCCTTGGAGTAATGGAGTTGTGGAGGGTCATGTAAACAGATTAAAAAACAAGAAAAGAGAGATGTATGGCAGGGCTGGATTTGAACTATTAAGACGAAAGGTCGTGCTTTCCAACTTAGGATAACCTGCACCAAATTTGACGAAGAACCTTTCCGCTTAACCGGACTCCGCCAAGAATACGGTTTTCAATCAGGTTGCCCATCGCATCACTTGCCAGACCAATCCGGCGCGAAAAGAAAGGATTTGCAGACCCATAAGCATCACCATACCCACCAAAGAGGTCGTTGTTGTCGATAAAAAACTGCCTTTTCTCGGGGATGAACACCTCGAAACGGGTCAGATTGGTAAAATTTTCGTCCACTTCCACATTCGAAAAATCAGGATTTACTGTAATATCAAGGTTCATGCTGTTGCCAATCGACAGCTTGGCATCGCCTCCGAATGAGAGCTTACTGTCATTTGAATCACTTGCGAAGTTTCTTGAAGTTAAAGCATTAACATATGGAATGATGGCGATGGGTTTGCGCGATTTTCCCAAGGGTTTTTCAAATTGCATGTTTCCCATAAAGGCAAGGCTCGAAAGCAGTTGGTTTTGAGGTACGCGAGACCAGGCACTTTGCTCGTTGGTTTGCATGTCCCAACGGTAACACTGTACCCGCCACGATGTTGCACCTTCATGAAATTTGATGGAGCTGAACGGGATGGCTGCTTCAAGAATATAATGATCGTCGAACTTCGTGCTTTGCAACTGCCATTTCTGATCCCAGCTGGTATTAAAATCGGAGCCGCCGCCCGAAACAAATACTTCGCGCTGAACGCCGTATGGAGTCATCCCGAAAAGGAAAGCGGTTGTGCCATCGTTAAAGGTGTCGAACATCAATGTGACGTTGTCATTGGCTGCTCCTCCGAAATCGCGACGCAGCGATGAAACCACGTAGTTGTCCGACTTCACTTCCGCACGAATACCTATATATATAGTATGCTCGTCATACAAAAGACGAAATTCAGTCGGGTTTGTCGATCGGGTGGAGTCGGAAGGGAAGAATTGCCAGAATTGGTTTCCACTATCGGCCGATTTCCAAGCATCTTCGTCAAGCTTCCCGTCGATTGTTATAGCTCCGTCGGCAATGAGTTTAACAGAAATGTTGTTGGCTTTTTTCTGACTGAAAACGGATAATGAAAAAAGGAGCGAAACAAATAAGTAAACTAATTTTTTCATACTATGAATGAATTAAAGATTTTACCGTTGTTGAAATTTATCACGATGCAAATTTGACCTGAAATGTTGACATAACTTGTATATAAATTACGGATATACCTACCATTATTCCGGATTTGATGCGTAGACTTACTATATTTAAAATGAGATTATTAACTTTGTTTCAGATTAATAAGAATAGCCATGGATAAAATAGTAAAATTTGAAAGTATTTCTCAGTATAATGAAGCGATGGGATTGGAAACTTTCCATCCATTGGTGAGTGTAGTTGAATTAGAAAAGATGAATCCTTCAAAGCCGATGGGCAAAATGCGGATCAGTTACGGGTTTTATACCGTTTACCTGAAAGATATTAAGTGTGGCAATATTAAATACGGCTGTAATTATTACGACTATCAGGATGGAACCTTGGTCTTTCTTGCCCCGGAACAGGTTTTCAGTGTGGAAAATTACAAAGAGAGTGTAAGGCCCAAAGGATGGGCGTTGCGGTTTCATCCCGATTTGATTCGTGGTACTACACTGGGTCAAAATATCCGGAATTATAATTTCTTTTCGTATGAAGTAAACGAAGCACTTCATTTATCGGAAAGTGAACGTCAAATCATTCTTGATTGTTTTAAAAAAATTGATATCGAATTGAGACACACAATTGATAAGCATAGCAAAACATTAATTGTTCGAAGTATTGAGCTGTTCCTTGATTATTGTGTTCGCTTTTACGACCGTCAGTTTATTACACGAAGTCATGTCAATAAAGATATACTGGTTAGGTTTGAAAAACTGATTGATGAATATTTTGAATCAGAGAAAACACAGTTATATGGTTTGCCGTCGGTTAAATATTTTGCCGATCAGATAAGCCTTTCACCGGGATATTTTGGGGAGCTTATAAAAAAGGAAACAGGAAAATCGGCACAGGAATATATTCAACTCAAGCTGATGGATATTGCAAAAGATAAACTTCACGACAATAGTCTGTCGATCAGCGAAATTGCCTATATACTCGGGTTTAAATATCCGCAGCATTTCACCCGTTTGTTTAAAAGTGTAACTGGGCAATCGCCTAATGAATATAGAGCCCGGAATTAAAGGTTTATAGATGCTGAGAAAAGAAAAAGCACCTACGATAGATATCGTAAGTGCTTTAGTATGTTGTGGTCCCACTTGGGCTTGAACCAAGGACTCCCTGATTATGAGTCAGGTGCTCTAACCAACTGAGCTATAGGACCGGTTCAGACACTGGGTCTGAAATCGGGTGCAATATTACGGGTTTTAATCGGAATATACAAGTTTTTTAGTAAAAAGTTGTTTTATTCTTCCTTGGGTGTGCCCGCAAATTCCATGAGATAGGCTTTGATAAACCCATCCAGATCGCCGTCCATCACTGCGCCAACATTGCTGGTCTGGTAATCGGTACGGTGGTCTTTTACGCGGCGGTCGTCAAACACGTAACTGCGTATCTGCGATCCCCACTCAATTTTCTTTTTGGCTCCCTCCACCTTGGCGATCTCTGCACGGCGTTTTTCCAATGCGAGTTCGTAGAGCTGCGATTTAAGGAGTCGCATGGCGTTCTCGCGGTTGCCCAGCTGCGAACGGCTCTCGGTGTTTTCGATCAGGATCTCGCGCGTTTCGCCGGTGTCCGGATCGCGGTAGTTGTAGCGTAGGCGGACTCCCGTTTCTACCTTATTTACGTTCTGTCCTCCGGCGCCTCCCGATCGGAATGTATCCCATGATATGTCTCCCGGATTTACCTGAATCTCGATGGTGTCGTCTACCAGCGGGGTGATAAATACGGACGAGAAGGAGGTCATTCTCTTTCCCTGTGCATTGTAAGGGGATACGCGGACCAGACGGTGTACGCCGTTTTCGCTTTTCAGATAGCCGTAGGCCATCTCGCCTTCCACCTGCATGGTTACGGTCTTGATGCCGGCCTCGTCGCCATCCTGCCAGTTGGTGATGGTTACCTTGTAGCCTTTGCTTTCGCACCAGCGTTGGTACATACGGCATAGCATGGAAGCCCAGTCCTGACTTTCGGTTCCGCCTGCGCCTGCATTGATTTTAAGTACCGCTCCCAAGCGGTCTTCTTCCAGGCGAAGCATGTTTTTAAGTTCCAGGTTCTCAACCAGCTCGAGGGAGGTGGCATAGGCCTGGTCTACCTCTTGTTCGGTTGACAGTTCTTCCTTATAAAAATCGTAGGTGAGCTGGAGTTCTTCGCATGCGGTGTGCATCTCGTTATACAGCTCTATCCATTTTTTAATCTCTTTTACCTTCTTCATCTGTTCTTCCGCCCGTTTGGCGTCTTCCCAGAATCCGGGATCTTGCGTACGAAGTTCTTCTTCTTCTAGTTGAATGGTCTTGGCATCAATGTCAAAGATACCCCCTCAGCGCCAGATCGCGCTCCAACACGTTGTGTAGTTGGTCTGATGTAATCATATTTATCTGTTCTAATTAATATTTGGGTGCAAAGGTACGAAAAAAGACGATTACTCCTGATACATTGCCTCGATTTGAGCCGCATACTTTTCGCCGATTACGCGTCTGCGTAATTTCAGCGTGTCGGTAAGTTCCTTTCCTTCCATCGTGAAGGGTTCGGCCAACAGGGTGAATTTCTTGATCTTTTCGTAGGAGGCCAGGTTGCGCTGGTGTTCTTCCACACGTGATTCGATCAATCGGATGATCTCCGGATTGGCTACCAGCTCTTCCCTGCTCTCGAACCCGATGCCTTTTTGATTGGCATATGCTTCCACCATAGGGAAATTGGGGATGATAAGCGCGCTCACGAATTTCCGCTCGTCGCCGATCACGGCTATTTGTTCGATGTATTTGTCGCTGCTGAGAAGCATCTCGATGGCCTGCGGAGCGATGTATTTACCGTTGGATGTTTTGTACAGGTCTTTGATACGTTCGGTAAAATAGAGTACCTCGCCTTCCAGACGGCCGGCATCTCCGGTACGGAACCATCCGTCGGGCGTGAAGGATTGTGCGTTGGCTTCTGGCTTATTATAGTATCCGGCCGTAACGGTCTTGCCCCTCACGAGTATTTCGTTGTTGGATGGATCGATCTTTACTTCCACATCGGGCATGATGGTTCCGATGGAACCCATGATAAAGCCTGTTTCAGGATAGAAACATACGGTTGCAGTGGTTTCGCTGAGTCCGTATCCGTAACGGATGTGGATGTCTACCGACTGAAGGAAGATGTTCACTTCGTCCGACAGCGGGGCGCCGGCTACGGGGAACAACTTGCCGCGTTCGAGTCCCAATACACGCTTAAGCATGGCGTATACGGTTTTCTGGTAGAACCTGAACTTGCTTTCAAGCAGGAAGGGGGCTTTGATCCCTTTGTTTTTGTATTCCAGGTTATAGAGTCTGCCTGTCTCGATGGCATCCAGGAATACCTTTCTGATAGCCGAAGGCGAATTGTTAATCTTATCCTGCACACCTACGTATACCTTTTCCCAGAACCGGGGAACGTTGCACATCAGGGTAGGGTGTATCTCGGGAAGCGTTTTTTGAATCATCTTCGGATCGTTGTTGATGGCGATCTTCACCCCTTTGTGAATACAGTAGGCTACCCATGCTTTTTCGAAGATGTGGGTGAGCGGCAGGAAGCACATGGAGGTGTCTTTGTCGTTTACTTCGGGCAGGCGCAGGGTGTGGATATGCATGGACTTCATGAAGTTGGAGTGGTGCAGCATAACGCCTTTGGGCTCGCCGGTGGTGCCGGAGGTATATACAATGGTAGCCAGATCGTCTTCCGATGCCTCCTTCATACGTACCTTCACAGTCGATTCCGCATGGGTGTTGTTGCCCAAACGCAGAAAGTCGTCGAAGTATACCGATGTTTTATCTTCCGGATTTAGCTTTACGCTGGAGTCGAATACGACCAACCGGGTAAGAACCGCCGATTTTTGTTGTACTTTGAAGGCGTTGTTGTATTGTAACTGTTCGCCAACAAACAATGTGTGGATTTGGGCGTCGTTCACAATGTAGTCTATCTGAGCCGGCGAACTGGTTGCGTAGAGCGGGATGGGTACTGCCCGGTTTGCGTAGGCTCCGTAATCAGTATACAGGCATTGTTGCATGTTCTGCGAATATACGCCGATGTTTTCTTGAACGCCTATGCCGAATTCCGCCATGGCTTCGGCGGTTAGCATAACTTTGTCAGCAAACTCCCTCCAGGATATCTTGAGCCATTTCCCGGTTTCGTTATTTCTGTACTTTAATGCAATGCGTGACCCGTACTTGTCGGCCTGACGGTGTACTACTTCGGCAAAATGATAGTAAGACATAATCCTTTATTTTGAATTGAATATACAAAAGTAAGCTTTTCATTGGATAATGAGTAGGTAGATACTATTATTTTACACAAAAAGGACGTTTATGTGCAATAATGCTGTTAAATTTGGCTTTTTACCGGTAATATTCGACTCTTTTATGTGAACAAATGTGAAATATATTGTAAAAAATAAAATTATTTGAAAATATATGGTAGTATGTATTGCATAGTACAATAGCAATGCATATATTTGTGGCATAAAACAGAAAACAATGAATGCAGAAAACGTAAAATCACAAATGAGGAAGGGTACTTTGGAGTATTGTATACTCCTTCTCCTCAGCAAGGAGCCTGCTTATACATCTGATATTATTCAGAAATTACAGGAGGCAAGATTGATTGTTGTTGAAGGCACTTTGTATCCGTTGCTTACCCGGCTGAAAAATAGTGAACTGCTAGGCTATCAATGGATTGAATCAACACAAGGCCCGCCACGTAAATATTATCAGTTGACGGAAAAGGGACAACTTTTTTTAGGTGAACTGGAAAATGCATGGGAGGAGCTGAATAATACAATAAACCACATTAGAAACAATTAATAATTACCAAAATGAAGAAAACGCTTACCGTTAATCTGGGAGGGTCCGTATTTCATATAGACGAAGATGCCTACCAGCTTTTAGAAAAATATTTGTCTAACCTCCGTGTTCATTTTAAGAAAGAGGAGGGTTCGGACGAAATTATGAATGATTTCGAAATGAGAATCTCTGAATTGCTTGGAGAGCGCATTAAACTGGGCTTCGAAGTGATTACGATAGAACATGTGGAAGAGGTGATCAAACGCATGGGAAAACCGGAGGAGATTTTTGATACTGAAGGAGAAAAGGAATTTGCATCGGAAGAGGGAAAAACTCATACTACGTCTACAGGTAGAAAGCGTTTTTACCGCGACCCGGATGATAAGATATTGGGTGGTGTTGCCGGTGGTTTTGCTGCCTACATGGATTGGGATCCCAGCGCTGTACGTATCGGTTTGTTTGTTCTCTGCTTTTTCTGGGGGGTTATGATTCCGATCTACTTTATTCTTTGGCTGATTATTCCGCAGGCACGCACGGCAGCCGAGAAACTTGAAATGAGAGGCGAAAGGGTGACGATCGAAAATATTGGAAAGACTGTAACCGATGGGTTCGAGAAGGTGTCTAACAATGTAAATGATTATGTGAACTCCGGTAAGCCACGGACAACCCTGCAAAAACTGGCGGATGCTTTCGTTACGGTTGTAGGTGCTTTGGTGAAGGTTGCGCTGATCTTACTGGCAATTATTGTGATACCGCCGCTGTTGCTGGCTCTGTTTATTTTTGTTGTTGTTGCTTTTGCTTTGATTTTTGGAGGTGGGTTCGGTATCTTGTATCACCTGATGCCGATGGCCGACTGGGGTACTATCCAGGCCTATCCGGAATCTGCACTGATAGGTGCGAGCGTTGCAACGTTTGTTTTGATTGCCATTCCTGTTGTTTCACTTCTGTACGGATTGTGCAGTGCGGTGTTTAAATTCAAACCGATGCCTGCCGTACTTAAATGGACGTTCTTAATCCTCTGGATTATTGCAGCAATAGGGTTTGTTTCAATAGGATGGACTTTTGGCTGGCCAGATTTCTATCAGATGACGAACTGGCCTGTTAATTGGAATTCTGTAAGTATTTCTCTTTGGTAATAGTTTTTAATGTATGTGTGTTTAAAAAAGAAGGCCGCTCTGTCTCAGAGGGGCCTTTCTTGTAAGGTTAACAAATTAATGAGTAAAAACCACTAATGAATTAAAAATAAATTGTTCGGTGCATATTTTTTAGATATGTTTTTCCGAACAAGGGACAAATATAAACAATCTTTGTAATTAAGCACGGTAAAACCCGAAACTTAACGTAAGATAGTTTCCAAAAAGTTGATATTGAATGGATTTGTGCCCGTAACGGGCCGGCGGAAAGAATAAATGCCAATGAAAGTGTACACTTTTCATTGGCATTTACATTGATTATGAATCTGGCCCGGTTTTATAGAGCCATCCATAATCTGAGATGGGTCAAATAAATTCTTTTCTGATCTTTTCGGCAACAGCGGCCAGCTCATCAGAAGTTACGGTCAGTTTCGTTTTTCCAAAATAGATGTCGGATTCCTTGTTTATAGGAACCAGGTGGATGTGTGCATGCGGTACTTCGAGCCCGATTACACTAAGTCCCACTCTTTTACATTCGATAGCCCGCCCGATGGCCGCGGCTACTCTCTTGGCAAATAGAATCATGGCGCCAAGCTCATTATCGTTCAGGTCGAATATGTAATCCACCTCTTTTTTGGGAATTACCAGCGTGTGTCCATGAACCAGCGGGTTGATGTCCAGAAAGGCAAAGAAGTTGTCGTCTTCCGCCACTTTATGACATGGGATTTCTCCTGCCACAATCTTGCTGAATATTGTTGCCATGATTTATAAAGTTAAATAGAGATTTCTTCAACCTGATAACTAACAATACCGGATGGTACCTTGATATCTACTACATCGCCCACCTTTTTACCCATCAAGCCTTTGGCAATGGGAGTGCTTACCGCAATTTTGTTTTCGCGCAGATTCGCTTCAGAGTCGGATACCAACGTATAGCTCATAACCATGTTATTTTTTACGTTCTTGATTGTTACCTTACTCATGATTTGTACTACGTCGCTTCTTAATTGCGACTCGTCTATCAGTCGAGCATTGGCAATAAGCCCTTTCAATTGCGCAATTTTAGCTTCCAGAATGCCCTGAGCCTCTTTGGCGGCATCGTATTCTGCATTTTCGGAAAGGTCTCCCTTGTCTCTTGCTTCGGCAATTTGATGGGATATTTCCGGACGCTTAACGGTTTCCAACAGATTTATTTCTGCTAAAATCTTGTTGTAACCTTCCTCTGTCATATAACTAACAGCCATACTAAATCCTCCTAATTTTTTCTTATTATATAAATATTGAATGCTACATAAAAAAAGAATCCCGACCAACGGTATGGCCGGAACTCATTGTCTTATTTTTACCCTACAAAGGTAGGTCTTCTTTTTTGAAGAAGCAAATTTAAAGATGTGCTTTAAAACATAAATTTCTGAAACAGAGGATAAAAAGTCTTACAGAAGGCCTTTTATCGATGCTTCCAACGTGCCGATATTCTCCACACGTTTAACCAGATTGCCGTTTTTGTCCAGAATGAACAGGGCCGGTAATTGTTTTACGTTGTAGAGTGCTGCCGCCTGTGAATAAACGGATTGCGGATCGCGTACACACATCCACGGCAGGTTTGATGCTGCGTTTTTCCAGAAGTGGGCATCGGAGTCGAGCGAGATCTGATAGATTTCCAATCCGCTGCTGTGGTGGTTGGTATAGATCTTACCTAATTCCATATTCAACGCGGGCGACCATTCTGCCTGGTAGGCGGTAAAGTTTACCAATACCACTTTGCCTTTGGCCAGATCAGACAGTTTCGACATCTCTCCGGTGATAGTGGGTAATTCGATATCGAGGAAGCTTACCTCTTCTGTCTTGATGTTGTCGAAGTTGATAGGACGCTGACCACGCAATACTTTGATGGATTGCAACGCCAGGTTGTGTAAATGCTTTGATCTGGGGCTTTCCGGATAGTAGTGGTCGTAGCTTGTAGCTACTGCTCCGTAAGCTCTCGAGTCTGCCTTGTCGTACAGGTCGAAGAACAGTAATCCGTCTATCTGCTGGAAAAGAGCGAAATAGGCTGCGGCCGACATGGGGGCAGAGAAGATATACTTTTTAGCAACGGTCTTATAGGCTTCTGCAGCTTCAAGTACTTTGGTTCTGTATGTGGAGTCTGCAATCTCTTTGGCTCCATAGGCCTTGCGAAGCTTGCTGATTTCCATGTTGGCATCCAGCTGGGCAAGTGTGATGTCTTTGATGGCTTTACAGCTTTCGGAACCTTCCACGGTGTAAGAGGTGGCAAACGTACCGGCGTCTGCAATTAATTTGACAGTTTCGGTCGAGTCGATGGCTACGTTGATAAACTGTTTGTTCAACCGTAGACGATAGAACTCCGGATAAGGGGTGGCCTTTCGCTGGAATTTGAATTTTCCGTCTGCAGAAAGTTTTGCCGAATCAAGTGTTGCAACCGCCGAGATACCTACATTCTCGAAGTAGATGGTCTCTCCGTCTGCACCTGATACAATTCCCTTGACGGTGAATTCATTCGACTTGCTGCAACCTGCTAAAAGTACGAGCAACAGGGTAAATGCCGAAAGCAGCTGTGTGGATATTTTTTTCATTATATTCTTACTGTCATTTTAATTTTGCTGCAAATATACATTAATTTGCAATTGATGTACTAAAAAACCTTCTTTCTTCCTTTTTTTTTCTTTAAAATGGTTATTTTGCCCGTTATTTCTTTTCATTTTCACATAATTAGAGTTAAACTTTCATTACCTTTGCCCCAATTTAAGAGATTAGAAAAATAAGAAAGAAGATTATGCTTAATCCAATTAACAAGACGATCGAATTAGGTGATGGAAGAACCATTACCATCGAGACCGGGAAATTGGCAAAACAGGCGGACGGTTCGGTAACTGTCCGTATGGGCAATACCGTATTGCTTGCTACTGTTTGTGCTGCCAAAGACGCAAATCCCGGGGTTGATTTTATGCCTTTGCAGGTTGAATACAAAGAAAAGTTCTCTGCATTGGGAAGATTTCCAGGAGGGTTTACAAAAAGAGAAGGAAGGGCTTCGGATTACGAAATCCTGACTTCGCGTTTGGTTGACCGTGCGCTTCGTCCTCTATTTCCTGAGGATTATCATGCTGAAGTTTATGTAAATATAATATTGTTCTCTGCTGACGGTGAAGATATGCCGGATGCATTGGCCGGTCTGGCTGCTTCTGCTGCGCTTGCTGTTTCTGATATACCTTTCAACGGTCCGATTTCGGAAGTTCGTGTAGCCAGAGTAAACGGTGAATTTATCGTTAATCCTACTTTCGCTCAGCTTGAAAAAGCTGACATCGATATTATGGTGGCTGCCACTATGGACAACATCATGATGGTGGAAGGCGAGATGAAAGAGGTACAGGAGTCGGAAATGCTTGAAGCCATCCGTGTTGCACACGATGCCATCAAGGTTCATTGTCAGGCACAGCTCGATCTTTCTGCAGCAGTGGGTAAATTGGAAAAAAGAACTTATTGCCATGAAGTGAACGACGAAGAGCTTCGTAAAGATATTAAGGATAAGTGTTTTGCCAAGGCTTATGCTGTCGCAATTTCGGGAACGGACAAGCACCAGCGTGCTGATGCTTTCAAAGCTATTGTTGAAGAATACAAGGCATCACTTTCTGAAGAAGATTTAGCTGCAAAAGCTGAAATGATAGGTCGTTATTATCATGATGTTGAAAAAGAGGCTATGCGTCGTGCTATTCTGGACGAAGGCAAGCGTCTTGACGGTCGTAAGACTACCGAAATCCGTCCTATCTGGTCGGAGGTGGATTGTCTTCCGGGTCCTCATGGTTCGGCCATATTCACCCGTGGTGAAACTCAGTCGCTTACAACCGTTACGTTGGGTACAAAATCTGACGAGAAAATGATTGACGACGTGTTGAATCATGGAAAAGAGCGTTTCCTTCTACATTATAACTTCCCTCCGTTCTCTACCGGTGAAGCTAAAGCAAGCCGCGGTGTAGGACGTCGTGAAGTAGGACATGGTAACCTGGCTCACCGTGCCCTGAAGGGTATGCTGCCTGCCGATTATCCTTATGTGGTACGTGTTATTTCCGATATTCTGGAATCTAACGGTTCTTCTTCCATGGCTACTGTTTGTGCAGGTACGCTTGCATTGATGGATGCCGGTGTGAAGATCAAAAAGCCGGTTTCGGGTATCGCTATGGGTCTTATCTCAGAAAATAAAGGTCAGAATTATGCAATTCTTTCTGATATCCTGGGCGACGAAGATCATTTAGGTGATATGGACTTCAAGGTGACTGGTACCCGCGATGGTATTACTGCCACTCAGATGGATATCAAGGTTGACGGACTTTCTTTTGAAATTCTTGAAAATGCATTGGCTCAGGCTAAAGCGGGCCGTCTGCATATTTTAGGTAAGATTGAAGAGACAATGTCTGAACCTCGTGAAGACCTGAAGCCGCATGCGCCTCGTATTGAGACCATGATCATTGCCAAAGAATTTATCGGTGCCGTAATTGGCCCGGGTGGTAAGATTATTCAGGGAATTCAGGAGAAGACCGGTGCTACAATCGCTATCGAAGAGGTTGACGGTGCTGGCCGTATTGAGATCTCAGGAACAAACAAAGCTTGTATCGATGCTGCAATTGCTACCATCAAGGGTATTGTTTCCGTTCCGGAAGTAAACGAAGTTTATCAGGGTAAGATTTCTTCAATCATGCCTTACGGTGCATTCGTTGAATTCCTTCCGGGAAAAGATGGATTGCTTCATATTTCGGAGATCGACTGGAAACGGTTGGAAACTGTAGAAGAGGCTGGTTTGAAAGAGGGTGACACAATTGAAGTGAAGTTGGTAGATATCGATCAGAAAACCGGTAAATTCAAACTTTCACGCAAGGTATTGCTTCCCCGCCCTGAAGGTATGGAAGAGCGTGCTCCCCGTGCAGAACGTGGTCCACGTCCGGAAAGAGGTCCTCGTCCAGAGCGTGGTAACCGTGATTAAGTAATTTATTACATTAATATATTAAGCCCCGACAGTATCTGCTGCCGGGGCTTTTTTGTAAAAGATAAAAAAAACAGGTACTCCGTTGGATGGAGTACCTGTCTGTATATTTAAATAAGGTATGCTTATTTACTTAGGATGCACATCGGTTTCAATTGTTTGAAGAAGTCGTTTCCTTTATCATCCACAAGAATGAATGCGGGGAAGTTTTCTACTTCAATTTTCCAGATGGCTTCCATACCTAGTTCCGGATATTCAAGGCATTCAACCTTCTTGATGCTTTCCTGAGCAAGGATAGCTGCCGGTCCGCCGATGCTTCCCAGATAGAATCCTCCGTACTTGTGACAAGCATCGGTTACCTGCTGACTGCGGTTACCTTTGGCAATCATGATCATGCTGCCACCCTGCGACTGGAACAGGTCTACATAAGAGTCCATACGGCCGGCAGTTGTGGGGCCGAAGGAGCCAGATGCCATACCGGTAGGTGTTTTAGCCGGACCAGCATAATAGATGGGGTGATCTTTGACATACTGAGGCAATCCCAGACCGGCATCGATTCTCTCTTTAAGTTTAGCATGTGCGATATCGCGGCCTACTACGATTGTACCGTTCAATGACAAACGGGTCGAAACAGGATATTTGCTAAGTTCTTTCAGAATATCGGCCATCGGTTGATTCAAGTCGATCTGAACGGCTTCTCCTTCGCCGGCACGACGTAATTCTTCCGGAATGAAACGGGCCGGATTTGTTTCCATCTTTTCAATCCAGATACCGTCTTTGTTGATTTTAGCCTTAATGTTACGGTCGGCCGAACAAGAAACACCCATACCTACCGGACAAGAAGCTCCATGTCTGGGCAGACGGATGATGCGGACGTCGTGAGCAAAATACTTGCCGCCGAACTGAGCGCCTAGACCCATCTTCTGAGACTCAAGCAAAACCTCTTTTTCAAGTTCGATGTCGCGGAATGCCTGACCACCTTCGTTTCCTGAAGTAGGGAGGTTGTCGTAATATTTAGCAGAAGCCAATTTAACTGTTTTCAAATTTACCTCTGCCGAAGTACCTCCGATAACAAATGCAATGTGATATGGAGGGCAGGCAGCTGTACCTAATGTCTTCATCTTCTCAACCAGGAATTTAACCAGGGATGTTGGATTCAACAACGCTTTGGTTTCCTGATACAGGTAGGTTTTGTTGGCAGAACCACCTCCCTTTGCTATACAAAGGAATTTGTATTCGTTACCCTGTACTGAATAAAGGTCGATCTGAGCAGGAAGGTTGCAGCCTGTGTTGATTTCCTTATACATGTCCAGCGCTACGTTCTGCGAATAACGAAGGTTTTCTTCTGTGTAGGTTTTATATACTCCTAAGGACAGGGCCTCTTCGTCGCAGCCATCGGTCCAGACCTGCTGACCTTTTTTACCCATGATGATAGCTGTACCTGTATCCTGACAGGTAGGAAGCTGACCTTTAGCCGAAACTTCCGAGTTGCGAAGGAAAGTTAGCGCAACAAACTTGTCGTTCTCGCTGGCTTCAGGATCCGATAAAATCTTAGCGACCTGTTCCTGGTGTTCAGTGCGGAGAAGGAAAGATGCATCACGAAAAGCTGCGTTCGCTAATTTGGTAAGTCCTTCGGCTTCTACTTTAAGGATTTCCTTTCCCTCAAATTCACTTACAGAAACATGTTCTTTTGTAAGCAGATAATACTCCGTTTTGTCTTTTCCCATGGGAAAAGGCTCTTGATACTTAAAAGGAGGTGTTGCCATATCTATACTATTTTTAATATAATGATGTTACAATATTATCCCACAAATGTACAGAATAAATCCATACAGATTACAGCTCTAATACCTAAAAGAACTTAAGTGACGTATAACCTGCAGATAGTTTATTTTACAATACGACCTTAAGTCTTTCAATCAGTTCGTTTCCGAGGGCCTCTTTTTTTACGATATGATCTTTTACAGCCAATACAAATGGATTGTTCTCGAAGTCGCCCCGTACGCCTTCAAAGTCTTTCATCTTCTCGGTTGCCGATCCGTCTACTCCGAATCCGATCTTGGAAGTAAGTGAAAACTCTTTCTTTGCATCGGCATACAATAGCTCGTCGAGGGATACGACCGACTCTTTCCATATTTCAGTGAGTGCAATCAATTCCTTTGCAGTGATTGTTTGCAGGTTGACTCCGTAAACCGACTCTATCATATCGTACGCCCAGGTCCACTCCATTTCATAATAATGCTTCTGGATGTCGAGAATAATTGCGGAGATTTCTTCTAACGATGTTATTTCGCCCGCTTCGATGCTGCGCAGCAGATTCTCGATTACTTCCTGAGGGGCAATCATCCCCGACAGATCGATCCATTCTCCCTTTCCCCTGGATTCGGTAGGTTGTAATTGGGCCCAAATTTCCTCTATGCTGGAGAAGGCAATCCCTTCCAGACGTTTGATAAGCGAGTTTCCCAGAAACTTGTTGATTGCCTTTCCGTATAGCGCGAGTCCGTTTCGTAACGAAGACCCTTTGATGCGGGTGTTCTGGTAGTAGTAGATCTCGGAAGTCTCACCTACAAGGGCCTGGAGGTTTTTGAGCACTTCCACGGCCTTCCGCATTTTACTGATAGTATAGGGACTAAGTAAATTGTAATTGATCGGATCTAACTGCAAACCAGCCTTGCGCTTGTCTCGCTTGGGCCATTTCTGTGCATCGCGGATTGTTCCCACACTACGCAGGTTCACACCCGGGACCAGATAGGTTTCATCGTCTTTCTCAATAAGATAGGAGAAAGGCATATCGGATGTGTCGCAGTGGTGATAATGCCTTCCCATCACCAGAGAGAATGCCCCTACACGGGCCGGCCAAAGTATATAAGAGTCGCTTGTCGTTTTGGAGCCTCTTTCTACAATACCCTGATGAATTGGTCCCAGTTTATACATATGGTTGCTTTGGTTGGATCCGCTTCCGGCATTGAGAAAAGAATACATTCCTGCGATCAGCAGGCTGCTTTTGTGCATGGAAACGGTAAAGGGACCAGCAAAGATGGCACAGGCTTCTCCGTTTTCGAAGGCACAGTTGCTGAATAACAAGGAGTCGTGAGCCGAGAAATTGTGAGTGATGTGGCAGGCCTGTCCAACAAAACAACGTACAATCTTGGCTGCATCGGATAATATTACACCTGCCGAAAGGATAAAATCCTGAGCAATTACACTGTCGCCTACATACACAGGCTCTTCTTCGCGGCTGTTTACGGATCCGTTTTCCAGACGGGTGCAATTCTCGATGGTTGCATAGCTCCCGATGCGTACATTCCGTATGGTTCCGGTATTTGTAATACGCGAATTGTTGCCGATCGAGCCTCGTGAGCTGGAAATTTCTTTTGAATAGGATTCGATGAGGTTGCTTATTCTGCTGATTAACTGCGGTCGATGACGATACAGGGTAATCACATAGGCAAGAGGTGCCGGCAGCCAGTCATATATCGGGACTTCACGTCCACCGGTTTCATTCAACACCGACACCAGTGTGCCATTGCCAAAGGAGCTGACTCCATCCACTAAAATTACATTGACATGCTGGATGATACAATTCTCGCCGATATCATAGTTGGCAATGTAATTTTGCACATTTTCAATTAAACAGTTGTCGCCTAATCTGCAATTGTGCAGGGTTACGTGGCGCAGACCGGCATGCTTTTTAAGTCCGCCGGGCAAAATAAATTCTTTGTTGAAAGCCCCCAGGGTTACCTCGCCTGAAAAACGAGTGTGGCTTACATACTTAATGTCAAAGTTCTCGGGCACAAAAACGGAACTCCAGTTGTCCGCCATACATGCATTGGCCTGCAGCATGGCAATTTCTTCCGGCCGCAGGTTACGCTTTTTACTCATACGTTTACAAATTTAGGATAACATGATTTTATTCATCCAGACTTCCATCGTCAACATCATCATATTGTTGGTACAGGAAATCATTATACGGGAAACGCGTGGTGTGAATTTCTCTTACGCGCGAATACAATTTTGTTTTTAGTTCATCTACATTGGTTTTGTCTTTAGCCGAAATAAAAATACAATTGTCTTGCAGACGGTTCATCCATGTATTTTTTAATTCGTCCAGACTTACATTCTCGCGGGTACGCGGGGTCAGATCGTCTTCCTCTTTCGGAACAAACGAGAATGCATCTATCTTATTGAATACAATAATCATTGGTTTCTCCTCTTTGTCGATGTCGGCAAGCGTTTTGTTTACAACCTCTATCTGTTCTTCAAACTGAGGGTGCGAAACATCGACTATATGTACCAACAAATCGGCTTCACGCACTTCATCCAGTGTGGATTTGAATGATTCCACCAGCTCTGTAGGAAGTTTACGGATAAACCCAACGGTATCGGACAGAAGAAACGGTAAATTGTCGATAATTACCTTTCTTACAGTGGTGTCCAGGGTTGCAAACAACTTGTTTTCGGCAAATACTTCACTTTTGCTTAACAGGTTCATAAGAGTTGATTTACCCACATTGGTATAACCAACCAAGGCCACACGAACCATCTTTCCACGGTTTTTGCGTTGGATGGATTTGGTCTTGTCTATGTTTACCAGCTCCTTTTTAAGCAATGAGATCTTGTCGAGGATGATACGTTTGTCGGTTTCGAGCTGAGTCTCTCCCGGTCCACGCATACCAACACCCCCCCGTTGACGCTCGAGGTGAGTCCACAGACGGGTAAGTCGGGGTAACATATACTTGTACTGAGCCAGCTCCACCTGCGTCTTGGCATGGGCAGTCTGTGCCCGTTTAGCAAATATATCGAGAATAAGGCTTGTGCGATCCAGAATCATCACCTGCAATTCCTTCTCAATATTTCGTAATTGCTTTGGAGATAACTCGTCATCAAATATCACAACCCCTATTTCATTTTCAACCACATATTCTTTGATTTCCTGCAACTTACCTGTTCCCACAAAGGTTACCGGATTGGCATAATCCAGTCGCTGGTAAAACATCTTTACCGGCTCCACCCCCGCTGTATCAGCCAAAAACGCCAGCTCATCCAGGTATTCCTTGATTTTCTGTTCGTTTTGATTTGGAGTAATTAACCCCACCAATACCGCTTTCTCTGTTTGTGCCTCTGATATGATAAATTCTTTCATGCTACAAAGATAGTAAATTCAAAGATTTGTTTATATTTGTAGCTAATTTTGTAACCAGATAATTGCCTTAGCTATGAAAAAGACCGCCGTGTGCTTTATTTTTACCCTGTTTTTTACCTCTTTTGCGTTGACTACCAGTGCTCAAACCGTTCACCCCGATCAATGGAGCAGCTGGATTAACGATACTTCGAAGAATTTAGTTGTAATAGATACTTTCAGGGTTCAGAATTTTGAATCTTTTTCCATAGATACATGGGAATACACCTTAACAGGGAAAGGAGCCTCATTAGCAAATGCCTCAATTAATGGAATAACCGGTCAGAATGGAAACTATTCCGTTTGGTTACCTGCGGGAAGTGGTATTGTTTTTGCACCGCTTACTATTTCAGCTTATGAAACAGTTCAGACCCGGATAAACTATGTTGGCAAAGATCTGGCCGTATCTCAAAAACTTCTGTACTCTTCCATTCAGGATAACATTGCAATTAGTGATCAATTTCAAGATCCTAATACGGATGGTTCTTTCAAATCCCGGACAATGTCTAAAGTGAACTTAATACATATCTATGTTGACGAGACGACTCCTCCGCAGGGAGGGTTTTATGTAGATAATGTATTCAGTTACGGGAAAATTGCCGGAAACTCACTGTTTACCGGTGTCGGAAACTGGAACGATTCAATCCGGTGGAGCCATCTTCCGCCGGCCCGTCTTAGGAAGGCGCTGGTTGCAGGAAATGTAACGGTGACGAATAATCAGCAGGTAAGCGGCTTGAAAATAGGACAAGGATCTGTCAAAGTGGATGAAGGTGCTCGACTTACAATAGACAGTACGCTTGTCTTGTATCATACAGCACAACACAAATCGGAGTTTATTAATAAGGGAACGTTGGTGGCAAAAGATAAAGTTCAATTGGTAACCTCTTTCCCTCAAAAGGGGGTATGGCGTTTTATTTCATTCCCTTTCGATGTGTATGCAAATGGTATAGATCCCCGGTTTATTTTGAAAGATGATCAAACGGCAACGAACGGAAACTATCTTTATGCACAAATATATGATGCCAGCAAGCGGGCTGAAACAGGGACTGAATCTTCTAACTGGAAACCCGTGCCGGCGTCATTGGGGACTGGAGATCAATTGGTCTTTCAAAAAAATAAAGGCTATCTGATTGCTATCGACGAGGCTTCAACCGATACGTTGCTCACCTTTACCTCCCGGTCCGGGGCTATTCCGTCTGACTTTGGCAAGGAGGTTCAACTATCCGTACCTCATTACAGCTATCAGGAAAATGCAGGCTCTCCGCACAGCGGTTGGTATTTATCCGGAAATCCGTTCCCATCACCTATGTCTGTCAGCCAACTGCCGGCGGGGACTTCTTTGGGGAATTTTATATATTGGTATAATGGCTCAACCTATGAGGTCTTTGATGCAGGAGGTAGTGGTGTGATTCCTGCCTATGGTGCGTTCTTCTTTAAAACTACGGCACAAACCGATGTCAGCCTAAAAACCAGGGATTTTCCGGTGGTGAAAGGAGAGGCGTTTTCTTCTTCCAATTCATTCATTGGAATTACGTTGCAGGGGGCAAAATATAACGACCGTACAGAAGTCCGCTTTATCCCCGAAGCAACCACCCATATCGATCAGGCGTATGATGCATATAAGCTCACAAGTTTGTTAAATGAATCTCCACAAATAGCAACTGAGTGCAGATCCAATCTTCTGGCAGTGAATGCACAACCATTGGAAGGAGATAAAATTGTGATACCTATTCATTTGCGAATTCCTTCTTTAGACAGTTATATCCTTAACTTCAATGCCGATTCTTTTGATTCCGACCAGTATACTGTTCAGTTGGCCGACAAGCAGACCGGAAAGGTTACGGACGTAGCAGGAAATAAGAGCTACTCATTTGTTTCAGGAACAGCAGATGACTCCGATCGTTTTGAACTTATTCTGCAAAAAACGTTGTTGACTGAAATAGAAGACGTTACTCCAGCAAAATTTGGTATAGAAGGAAAAACGCTTGTTACAACAAATGTGCCAGTGAAAGGAACAGCCCGGGTAATGCTTTTAACGGGACAAACAATCTGGAATCAAGTCCTTCCTGCAGGAAGCAGTAGGACTGATTTAACATTAAATAAGGGTACATATATACTTCAGGTAGGTTTTGGTCGGATTTTGGAACAACAGTTGTTTATTATAGCCCAATAGGATTTGTAAAACTTATTGTATATTTGCTTGTGAAAAACGAGTGTAATAAAACAATCAATCGTGTAACTTAGTATATTAGTTTTTAAAGGTAATTAATGTGTAAGAAGCGTGTTCCAAGTATCCCTTTTAAAATTTTATTCAAATGAAAAAGATAAACATTACCTCTCTGCTTCTTCTGGTCTATCTGGCCGTGATGAGTGTTATGGGATGGCCCGGAAACAAGCCGAACCCGGATTACAAGTCTTATTTTCTGATTATGGGTATTTCTGTGGCTGCTATTCTGCTACTCCGCTATGTACAAATCAGAAGAATGAAATTCCGCAACAAGCAAAAAGAAAATGAATAAAAAAGAAAACCGGGACGTTACGTCCCGGCCTCATTCACTATTAATTAAAATCAAAAAACAATCTATTACCTCATGTTACTCTATGAAAATTATAAATCTACTTTTACCTTAGTTCCATTGGCCGCTACGGC
The DNA here is from genome assembly GCF_013409575.1 of Macellibacteroides fermentans. Lineage (NCBI taxonomy): Bacteria > Pseudomonadati > Bacteroidota > Bacteroidia > Bacteroidales > Porphyromonadaceae > Macellibacteroides > Macellibacteroides fermentans. Next base: position 78,315 of record NZ_JACCCY010000007.1, read on the forward strand.
ATATACCTGATTGAACGAGCTTTTGCTTGTAAATGAGGTAGAAGGAGATATAAACACCAATTCCGTATCGTTATATACCTCGAAAGCCACCACATTTTTCCAATTTGTAAAGCTGAGTTGCTGACCACTTCTGGCAACGTTGCCTTTTTGGATGGAAGCGTTCATCTTGTAAACGGGTACCGAAAGGTCTGTTATATATTCAACAGCATGAGCCGGCTTTGGGTAGTTCTTTGCCTTGATAGCATCAATGGTCTGCTGAGCCTGGGTTTCGGTAATTAGGAAACGCTTTTCACCATAATCATCGAATGTATAGTCGACAGCCGAAAGCAATCCCCATTTCATAAAGAAATCTGTTAGATCCAGCTTTGCCACATCGCAACAAATCTTTGTGAATTCAAGCTGACTTAAACCATCGGTAGACTGATTAGAGGTAGTGCGGATCGCTTCATGTACATCCTTATAAAAATCGGTTTTACCAAGTACATTACTCAAATAAAGTTGTAATTGCCAGAAGGGAACCAGCTTGCAGAATACATCCGATTCACGTGCATGTGCAATCTTCTTTACAATCATATTACTCATTGCTTTTTCGTAACGGTTGGTATACCCATCTCCACTTAGATTTTCACCCTGAAGGCGAGACGTGTTTCCAAAGCTGGTTTGAATATACAGCGAATAAATATTATTACTCACTTCAGTCATGCCATGCCATTTAAGGCCTGGTCTGGTTTGGTTTACATGACCAATCTCGTGTGCCGGTCCCCATACGGAAGAACTTCTCACTTTAGCTGCATTTGTAAGTTCACCCAGTGTGGTATTGTTATAGGCCGTCCGGTTGTTTGTGGCATACATATACGATGTGTATATAACATGCAGATACATCCGGTTCGGATTCATCCGGTCGTATTTATCCAAACCCATAAATTCCTGTTCCAGACGTGTAATCTCATCATACACATCAATGAGGGCTTTACCATCGGGTGTGTTGTTCTTGAACTGATAGACCGGAAACGTAAGATGAGCGTATTCACCCAGTACATCAAAGTAATCGTCCACTGCATTGTTTAACAACGTGTTCCATTGAGTGGCCGTATGTTTCTTTACATCGAAATATCCGTTTACTTTTCCCGAAGCGAAATGAATGGTAATGGGTGATGCCGTTTTATATTCATTTGTATGATACATTACGTAAATAAGACCTCTGTTGGTCGGAACAATTTTGTTAATACCCTTTACCAGCGGATAAGAAGATGAACCATCATTGTATCCGTCGCCGCCCGGTTTATTTAAATTCTGAACCTTCAGACTAAGGGACTGATTGTTGGTTTCGCCAACACACACAATCAACGTGTCGTAAGCTGCCACACTTATTCCGGTAGGATTATCGAGTAAACTGTATGGATTTGTCTTGTTAGACGCAGCCAGCGTATTAGGATGCGGATAGGCCTTGTATTGTTGAATTCTAAATTCACGAGGATAGGACCCTTTCAGCATATAATAAGCCATGTTCTTGAAAAATGGATTAGAAACAGCTTCTATATCACTTTCTGTAATTCCGGCTCTTAATTCGGAACAGCTTGCATCGGTAAAAAGGACAGACGGATCGAAGTTGTCCGGATTTTTTCTGTAGAACTCCATCTCGGCACAAGCCGCAAATCCCTGTCCGTCGCCTGCACCCGATTTTACAATAAAGCGAATGGAAGCAATCCCTTTTACAGGCTGATCAAAACCAATCCGGGTGGCTGAACCACTTCCTTTAAAGTCGTAATCCAGCAATTTCTCGAATGTATTTTGTCCGTTCTTTCTAACTTGAATTTCTACCTCCTTAAAGTGACCGTTGGAGCCAGAGGTACGAGGGTAGTAGATAAGGTAATCTAAATCGGAAACCTCCCTCAGATTATAGGTTAGCGTAATAGGAAAGTAATTACTGGCCGTGTTGGTCCAATTTGAGTGATAGATTGTAGATTTGTCGTTATCAATGGATTTATCCAACCCGGAACCACTCTGAAAGGATGAAGCCTCAGCCGAAGCTACGACTAATTTTATATCATCTTTAATCCCACTTTCCACTGAAGGTTGATAATCCCCCTCTCCGGCCTGGGTGATGCTTACCTGTGCACTGGCCTTATTCTCTTTATTCCGGATGTAAATAATCCCGGTACGAGATTCCTTGCTGGCATTTCGTGAAACCACATACTTTGCGGTGGTTGTACTCATTTCGACAGATCGTAGCATAGGAGCCGGATTTACCCAATCAAGAGAATCTATCAGATCGAAAGATACGTTTGCTGTAATTTTCAGCTCGATTTCTTGTCCGATAAAACCTGGTGTAAATTTATCAGGCGACACCAATATCGTTGGCTTTACACCTAATTGACTTATTTTAATGGAGTGTGTTATACCCGCACCCTTTACTTGAATGGTGGTGGATCGTACATCCCATTCCTTGTTTTCTTCTACCTGAATAATCAGAGCCCTTTTCGTGCCATTTACCACAGGGCTGACTGAACACCAGGCTTCGCCGGCACCGTCAATGTAAGTTCCCCATTCCGATAGGTTAGTTGTAATCTGAATTTCCTTTCTCTGGGCTTCGGCAGAGAAGTCGACCGACTTATCAGTAATTTCAAAAGATTGGATGCCCTCGGGAGAATCATCGCTGCATCCTATTAAAATGAGCAGAAAGGCGATAAATGGTAAGAACTTTTTCATACAATGTGTTTACGTAATTAGATTTAGCTTTTAAGTATCATCGAGGAAGATTCCCAATTATGGGAAGATTCCTCGATGAAAGTTTAAATGGACCACTGGTCCGTTTGCAAAAGTAATACTCCTTTCGGGTATTTATTTAATAGTAGGTATGTTATTCGATACCCCGAACATCAACTTCAGCCATATTTGCAAATGGAGCCCGGTTGCTTTCGGTAATTTCAATTTTGAGGTAGCGACCTTTTGACTTTGTTACAGCAAATGGTTGTGCATCGTTTGTTTTCGCCATAAGGAAAGATCCAACTTTTGTCCAGTTCGATTTATCTGAGCTTATGTAAAAATTACCCGCTTTTGTATCTGTGTTATTGGTTCGTCTTGTAAGATCTACCTGCACAACAATTACCTCTTTTTGCATATCTATCGTTAGATGATGAGGTAATTGACCAGTTCCATTGGCCCATTGACTATGCCAGAATGTACTGGTATTACCATCAAGTATTAGGCTCGCAAACCCATTAGCTCCTTCTCCGGAAGCTTCTTCACTTGAAAAATCAACTACTTTCCATGTTAATTTAGATAACTTTTTTGCTTGATATGATACACCAAACAGACAGTTATCACTATCTGAAGCAATGTTAAATTTTGAAACAGATGCCAATTGAACAGGCAGAATATAATCGCCATAATCAAGCTTGTCTCTATTAATTTGGATTTTAACAGTTGCCCCCTTTTTACCGGATGCAATGGTTACAGGATTTGGATCTATTGTATAAGCCTGTACAGGCAATAACTTATATGAAGTTCCCTGTGCAGTGTTATAACTGTCTAATAGATCTTGATTGGCTTGAAGAGAACAGTTGATATCCCATTTATTTTCAAAATCAAGAGCTAAAGGAAGATCAAGTTCAATTGTAGCTTCACCACCATCGTCAATCACTGTGTTGGAAAATCCGGTTTTAGCCAAATATATGGTTGGTTCTAATACATTAGGCTTTATAAAGCTATATTTTTTATCTTCATTAATAGTTACCGATGCATCGCTTAATTGAATAGGCAGTACATAATTAGACGTTTTGTAATCCGGGATTGAAAGGATCGATTCCGGTTTGAAATTAATAGTAATGTATGCATTCTTTTCTTCTTTGCTAAATGCTAATTTAGAACCATCAATGGTATAACAAGTGGCTGGAATAGCTTTATAGTCGGTACTGTTTGTCTGATTGTACAATGCGAGTTCAGCATCAGATAAAACGGTTAACTCTGCTGTTGCCGAATTATTGAAAGCCCCACTTTTATAAGCACCGATCTTATAAGTTACATCTTCTCCAACGTTGTAAACATTGACAGAAATATCACCACTTTTTGATATATATACTTTTGTTTCTGTTAGATTGTCATCGCTTTTATCTTCACAGGAACTAGCGCCAAATCCTAAAACGAAAAGTAATCCAAATAATATGTTTTTAGTTTTCATTTGTTCTAACTTTATTAAATTACCAACCAAAATTCTGGGTTAATTGCTTATTTCTGTCTAGTTCACGTTGACTAAATGGATATAAGTAATGCTTAGGTTCAAATACCCTGACTTCAAATTCAGTTCTTTGCCAGAAAGCAGCAGGGGTTGTGTTGGCATTTGCAACCGGTGCCATCGTATTCATCCCGAACATTGGACCATTATCCGTCTGCTCTGCAATCATCCAGGTTCTTGTATCGAAATAACGATGTGATTCAAATGCTAATTCGATTCTACGTTCTTTGCGTATCAGCTCTCTCATTAGAGATTGATTGTTAACGGCTTCAGGGTAAACCTCTTCAATGTTTGGAACACCGGCACGAGATCTTATCTTGTTTAAATATAATAAGATATCCGAATTAGTTGGGTCGAATTCATTGAGCGCCTCAACATAATTGAGGTATATTTCTGCCAATCTGAAAATTGGGAATGTTAAATTACCCCATTGTCCACCATTACTATTCAACGAACCATCAATAAACCGGCGACAGATGTAACCCGATTTAGGATAATCATGGCTAACGCCAGGACCGCTATTACCGTTAAATGCAAATACGGGCACTTTTGCTCCAGCCATATAAGGCCAATCCGCTCCGCTCCATAGTACTGTCGCATAAAATCTTGGCTCTCTACCTACATACATGTTAAATGTACTTTTTTGCTTATGTCCGTCTTTTAACTGATCATAGGGGTGTTCAAAGTTTGAGAAACCATCTTCTTTGTATCCGGATGTTTCATCGATGATAGGAGTACCATCGTTTCTATAGCCTTTAATCGGATAGCGTCCATTAGCCATTGCATAGGCATCTACCTGTTGTTGAGTCGGGCCGATACCACCATATGCAGTACCACCAACAACACGGGGAGTACAGTGAACGCGGTTATAATATCCTCCAGTCCAGCGAGCCATAATAATTTCTTTATTCCATGTTTTAAGTCCTACTCCAAGGTAAGATTTGATGGGATTTCCTGATTCATCTTCATACAGTTCATATATTCCCAGGTCAATTACTCTTTTGTTAGCCTCAGCAGCTTCCTTCCATCTGTTTTTGTCGTATGTAGGGAAAAGTTTGGTTCCGTCGGGATTGGCTATTCCAGCATATAGTTCACAGCCATTGAATAAAGGACGGGCACTGTATAATTTTAATCGGGCAATCACCGATAATGCTGCCCCTTTAGTTGGTTTACCCCAATATATAGCATCTTGTTCCAAGGGGAGTACCGCTGCACACTCGGTCATTTCCTTTGTGATGTAATCTGCGCATTCCTGATATGTGTTTCGCATAAATGAAAGAGAGGCAACGTTTTGATTAAAATCTATCGGCTCGTCACCAACCAACATGATTGGTCCGTAAGAACGCAACAGAAGAAAATAGTAATAGGCTCTTGCATAGCGCGCTTCTGCCTTCCATTGTATTCTCTCTTGTTCACTTATATCTTCTGCTGTTGTAGCATCAATATTCTGCATAAATACATTTGCTTCGCGTATACCGCTATAGAATTTACTCCATCTGTCATAGGGTACGTTGGATGGACTCCATGTTCCAAAATTCATATAACGATAACCCCTGTTAAAAGTTGCACTTGCTTCATCAGAAGCCCCAATCCAGGGATTCTCGTCTACCCAATTCGATTCGTCAGGCATGAATCCCCATACATTATTCAGGTACTTTTCCACAGTCGATCGTTTCGACCATATTTTCTCAAAAGTAAGCGCTTCATCCTCCTGCTTGTCTAAGAATGAGTCGCATGAACTTATCATGAATACACTACATATAAGTGCTATATAATTAATAAACTTCATAAGTTTGTTTTTTAATAATTAGAAATTAACATTTAAACCTACATTAAATATTCTTGAAGGTGGGTAGCCTGCACCTTCTCCTCCTCCTTGTTCAGGATCCCAAAGTTTAAAATTGCTGAATGTTAACAGGTTAACTCCGGATGCGTAAATACGTACAGTTTTTAGGAAAGTTCCGTTAAGCATTTTCTTAGGGAAGGTGTAACCGATCTCAGCATTCTTAAACCGTAAGAAGCTACCATCTATCATTCTGAAAGTTGAATTTCGGTTGTTGTTTGTATTTGCATTAGAATCCAGACGTGGATATTTAGCATTTGGATTATTTTCTGTCCAACGATTCAAATACACATCTTCGTTAATAGCAGCTCTTGTTAAAGATCCCGAATTGAATCCATAAATAGAATTTCCACTTAAGAAATAAGAAACCTTGCTAATACCTTGAAAGAATACAGAAACATCGATACCTTTCCATTGCAAAGTTCCACCAAAACCGTAATTGATTTTAGGAATGTTTGAGTGTCCTATAGCTACAACATCTTCTTCGTTTATTAGTCCGTCGCCATTTATATCATTGTACTTAATATCTCCAACACGAACAGCACCGAAGCTTTGTGTGGGACTATTGTCTATTTCTTCCTGACTTTGGAATAATCCTAAGGCTTCAAGTCCGAAAAGCTGACCGTATGGTTTGCCAATTCGGTTTTGATACAGGTTTTTCCAATCTGGTTCATCGTTGTCAAGAATTTCACTTTGTGAATAGGTGAAGTTTCCTCTGCCGGTTAACACGAAATCTCCGATAGTTTGTTCATATTCGACCGTTCCGTCAAATCCTTGATTTTTCATCTTACCCACATTTACCCATGGGGTTGTTGATAATCCAACTAATCCTGGAAGAGCTGCTCGCTGCATAAAGATGCCTTCTCTTTTTTCATGGAAAACATCACCTTGTAATTTTAGTTTTCTGAACAATGAGAGTTCAAGACCTATATTTGTTTTGTATGCTTGTTCCCATCCAACGTTTGCATTAGCCCATTCACCAATGCGGATAGCTCCCGGATTATAGTTTCCGGTTTCGCCGAATTGATAGCTGGGTACATCAGATTGTTTGATTGTTGCTTCGTAAATAAAACGTCTGCTTCCTCCGATTTGATCGTTACCAACAATCCCGTAAGATCCTTTAATTTTAAGTACATCGATAACGCTTGTAATTGGCTGGAAGAACTTTTCATTGGAAACCATCCATCCTAATGCTCCGGCAGGGAAAACCCCAAACCGTTTACCCGGACTGAAGTTTTCTGATCCATTATATCCAATGTTACCTTCAATAAAATAACGATCATTGTAAGAATAGGTAATTCTACCAGCGATACCCTGATTCTTGTATGGAAGGCTGGTTTGAGCATCACCGGTTGCAGTATAATTCTTTATTTTATGATTATACAGAAATAAAGCACCTACACGGTGTACATCATTAAAAAGTCTGTCGTAAGTTATTGAACCTTCCAAATAGGTTGTTTTATATCCGTCAACTTCATTTTTATATCCTAGAGATTCCTGTCCTTTAGCCGTTTCATTATAAATAATATTACCATCCTCATCGCGTCCGATTGCCATGAACTGTTGTACCTCTTTTGATCTTGTAATCAGATTGGAATTGTACGCATCCCACGAAAATTTGATATTTGCTTTAAGACCCTGTGTAACAATCTCGCTGAAATCTTGAGTCAAACCGATTAAAGACTGAGCTGAGTTCCAGAATTGTTCTCTATAACCAGACTGCATAAGTAGGTTGTAGGGGTTGAATCCTGAACCGGCCAACGGTCCGGAGAACTTACCATCTGAATACCTTGCAGGGAATGCATTCGGAGATGTTGCAAATGAATAACTCCAGATATCACCGATAGCGGCTCCCGGACTATTCTTCTTCTCGTATACGTTTGCCAGATTTAAATTAAGAGTTGTGGACTTTGATAAATTAAGATCTAAGTTTGCCCTGAAATTTATTTTATTGTAGTTGATAGAAGAGTTGTAGTCGTTGGAGTTGTCCGATTTAAAAATAGATCCTTCATTATATATAGATCCTGCTATATAATATTTTGCAATGGAACCACCCCCGGAAATGTTTACATTCACACGTTGATTTGAAGTAAAATCCTGGTAAAGCTCGTCAATCCAGTTTACATCCGGATACAAATCAGGATCAGTGCCATTAGCATATTTATCGATAACTTCCTGCGAATAGTATTTAGATCCGGATGCTTCGTTGTACATTTCTGCAAATTGAGCAGAGTTAGCCATCTTAGGCATTTTTGACGGTCCCAGAATACCCATTTCAGCCTTAACATTAATTCTTGGAGCACCGTCTGCTCCTTTTCTGGTTGAGATAAGGATTACACCGTTTGCACCTCTCACCCCATATACAGCTGTTGCAGTAGCATCTTTAAGGATTGAAAATGATGCGATATCTTCCGGGTCAACTAAATCCAGACTTCGTTCAATACCGTCTACCAAAACAAGCGGGTTTTTATTTGCCCCAAAAGTACTGATACCGCGGATATAAAATTCAGAGCCTGAACCTGGTTCACCCGATCTTGTTACGGCAACTATACCTGCGAGTTGTCCTGCAAGATTGTTACTTATGTTACTGGTAGGGACTTTCAGCTTGGCAATATCTACACTTGAAATAGCACCGATTACACTTTCCTTCTTTTGAGATCCATAGGCAATTACCATTACTTCTTCCAGGGCTTCGGCGTCGGGAACGAGTTTAAATTGAATCTCAGTTTTGTCACCCGCCATAACTTCCATGTCTTTATAACCAAGATATGAGGCAACAACCAGACCAACATTGGCATTTACAGATAATGAATAATTACCGTTTACATCGGTTACAGCTCCAATGGTGGTTTCTTTAACCCATACATTTGCTCCAATAATTGGTTCTTTTGTTTCGGCATCAATAACACTTCCTTTGATAATTCTTTTTTTCTGTTGTGCATTTTGAGTTACAGGAACCGGTTTTAGAATGATTTCTTTGTCTTTAATTACATACGTCATTCCGGATTCTTTCAGAGCAATTTTAAGGACCTCTTCGATTGATCCTTCGCAGTCAATGTTTACTTTTTTTGAATCGTCTATGTCCGATGATCTGAAGAAAAAGGTATATCCGCTTTCTTTTTCGATTAGCTGGATAATTTGTTTAAGTGAGGCCGATTGTTTTTTTATCGACAACTGGCCTTGAGCGGCGTCTGTATACAAGGGGCTTGTAATGAGTGCCAGAGATAGTATCCCGGTACGCCATTTTATTCCCCGAAAATGATTTTTCATACTTTGCTGTTTTTTGTTATATTAGACATTAAATAACTCCGTTGGTTAGTAGAGGGTGATACTATCCCCCTCAATTGTTTTATTCAGGCCGGTACTGATACATATTTTATCCAGTACATCGGCTAATGGTTCGTCTTTTCCAATTGCTCCGGAGAACATACTTTCGCCAAGCTGTTCTTCACTTAAGAGGATTGTGACGCTGTAGTTTTGATTCAGAATCGCAATTATCTCTTTGAGAGGCTTGTCGGTAAATTTATATTTGCCCGAACGCCAGTCGTATTCGTCTTTTTCAAAGGAGCTAACCTGAATCTCTTTAGTTAATGGATCGTAAGTGACTTCCTCCATTGGTTTTAGTGTGATCTTCTTGTTTAAGGAAGGAACTTCAAAATTTACTTTACCGGTGTAAAGTTTTACTTCCGAATGCTGATTCTTATATGCTTTGATGTTGAAGGTTGTACCTAATACCTCCACATTGAATTCGTTTACCAATACCCTGAAAGTCGCTTTATTGTATTTTCTTACATCAAAGAACGCTTCCCCGGTAAGACTTACTTTACGATCCTTCAGGTAATTTTTTCCATAGCGCAGACTGGCTCCACCGTTCAGCCACACTTTCGAACTGTCAGGAAGAACTACCTCCCGGGTCTGCGCCAGGGGAGCCTCAATTAAGATATTGAGCTCGCCCTGGTTGTCGGTTACATATTTCCAAAGGCCTATCGAAATGAGTAGAGCTACAGATGCTACAGCAGCATAAGTAGCCAGATTTAGTTTAGTTATGCGCTTTTTAAGGAAGGGTTTGTGGTCTGTGTAAGTAAAGTTACCAGTATTTAGTTTTATTTTTTCGAATACGCGTTCTTTGTCGGCTGCAGAAAGATCTACCGCTTTGTAGCTGAAGTAATCTTTTACAATTGAAAAAAGGCGGCTGTTATTACCGTTTCCTTTTTTAATCTGCTCCAGAACCCTTGTTTCCTCCTGATTAAGGGAACTGTTTATGAACTTTGTAAGTATATTAAAAATATTCATTTTATACATCTCAATTTAATTGGCGTTTAATGGACTTCCAAAATCTGTTTTACCCCCAAAGGGAGGTTGATATTTAACATTTGATAACAATGATCTTGTTCAAATAATTGATTATAAGTATCCTCTGGACTACCTTATTTAAATAGTCTTAATTAATTTCGGAAGATTAAAGGGTTGATTTATAGCGATAAAGGCGTTTTAAGCTAGCATAAAAACAAATAGAGCCTTTTGTTTGATCGGATCTGTTTCGATCTGTAGGTAAGCGGCAATCTTTTTAAGTGCAATGTTAATTTGATTTTCCACTGTCTTTTGAGATATACCTAACACCTGGGCAACCTCCTTGTACTTCATGTTGTTTTCCCGAACTAAAAAAAGGATCATTCTGCATTGATTCGGTAATTCAGCTACCGCTTTATTAATTTTTGTCACCTCTTCGTTGGATATCATTTCCACCTCTGGATTAAAGGTGTATTCTTCCAGTTCGATCTCTATATCCTGCAGATAAACCTGTCTCCCGTGAAGGGTTAGGTTATTTAGATGACTTACCGAAGCATTGTAGACAGACGTATAAAGGTAATTAAGAATGTTCCTTATTTCTGTGTTTTTTCTACCTATCCAGAATTTTGTGAATACATCCGCTACGATATCTTCGCTCGATTCTTTGTTCTGTACAAACTTATTGGCAAAAACATACAATCTGTCGTATAGATAATTGAAAAGCTTGGAGAAGGCTATTTCATCATCTTCTTTACAGATTTTTCTGCTGAGCTCGTTAAGTTCTTTTGTTTCCAAAGTCAAGAAGCTAAATTTTGTTAATAACTATGTTTGGGAGACAAAGTAAAAACAATTTATTCAATTTTTAATATGTTAGAAGTTGTTATTTAATATTTTAACTCTTTATCCTATCGAATTAATTGAATTGCAATAAATGTTGCTGCATTCCTAATTATTGATTTATAGAGAACCAATTTATCTGTTATCTCAAACTAAATTGAATAAATCGCATTTTGATCTGTCATCTATCATGAAATGGCTTGAATCCCTTTATTGAAGCGGATAGTTGAGATGACAGATGCCTGGTGACAGATCCGAATGATCTGTCATCTGTCACAGCCGAATGCCGGGTTTTTGTAAGCGTCTCCGCGATGCCATCTTGTGAACACATTTGATCCCCTTTACCTTTGTTTTCAAAAAAGAAACAAATGAAAGCATCCGAACTTTATGCATTGGCAATCGAAGAGTACAGGCAAATCTGTATTTTAAGTAGCATGACTTTACGGGACTATTGCAAAGAACGTCATGTCTGCTACGGAGGTATCCAGAATTGGATGAGCAGGCATTCGATCAAAGTAGCAGATCTCAAGCCTCGTCCCGTATTACCCGATACTTCTGCCTCCACTCCTGAGCAAGCCTCTTGTGAAGGACAACAACTCTATCCGCTCTCCTTTATAAAGGAAGCATCAGAAAAACCGGTTTTCACAGGGAATGTTTTCCCTGTGCTTAAAGGCGTCAACATCACTTTTCCCGATGGCGTAATTATAACCATTAAAGAGATTAGCCAGGAAGATCTGAATAAATTTATACAAACCTATTTTAACCAATAATCCGATGTTTGCACTTACAGAATCCATGAGCTATTATCTATGTCCGCATTACGTGGACATGCGCAAAGGCATCTATTCCCTATACCAGTTAGTGAAGACAGACATGAAACGGAATCCTTTGTCGGGAGAGGTTTTTCTCTTCCTTGGCAGGAACCGGTCGTTAATTAAGATCCTTCACTGGGAAGACGGTGGATTTGTTTTGTATCAGAAAAAGCTGGAACGGGGCACCTTTGAAGTCCCCCGATTTAACCCTTCAAACAATGAGTTTGAGATGAAATGGAAGACCTTTGTCTTGATAATGGAGGGCGTCTCGGTCCGTTCGGCAAAGTACAGGATAAGGTTTTAGATAAGGCTTAATATATTGTATACCAAATATATAGCTAAATTATTTATTGTAATTTACTTTGATATCCGAAGTATTGTCCGTATCTTTATGACATGAATAGCAAACGGATTATTGAACTACAGGAAGACCAGCTGAAACTTTCCGCTCAAAGGGAAAAGATGTATTTGGAACAACTCGTCCGGCAATCCGAACAAATAGAAAGCCTCTCTGTCCAGGTTGGTAGTTTAACCGAAACAATCCGTTCGCTGGAAAAAAGCCTTCTTCAAAAGAATGGGGACATGCAGAAGGTTGAGGGGAAAAACCGGAGAATGAGCAAGCTTCTCTCCAATAAATCGGAAAAACTTGTGCCCGATGCTGCAAAAGAAGAACCGGCAGAAACCGCTCCCCCTGTTTTGCCCAAAGACCGCGGAAACAACAATGCCAAACGGAAAGAATACTTCTCTCTGGAAACCATTGTCGAGCATGTATATCCCGATGACCCTGCCTTTGACAAAGAAAAGGCCAGGGTGATCGGATCTGTAGACTCCGTCATGTATACCTACAGCAAGGCTACTTTTAAGAAAATCATATACAGACAATATAATTGCGTACAGCAGGAAAAGGTTTACTCGGGTAAAGCCCCCAGATCTCCCCTGCAGAACTCAAACTATGATGCCTCCTTTATCGCCGGCATGCTTCAACTGCGGTATGTTTACTCCATGCCTGTGGAGCGGATTGTCAAGTATTTTACAGAAAATGGCTTTGAATTAAACAAAGCTACCGCCCACGGACTGATTAAGAAGTCTGCCGGATTAATGGACCGCCTGGATGATGTTCTTCATACAGCGATCCTTGAAGATGACTATCTTTGTATGGATGAAAGTTACCATACCATCCTTACCAAAGAGAAAAACAAGGATGGTAAGGGCGTACGCAAAGGGTATATCTGGGCTTCGCTGGCCAATACAAAGAAATTGGTCCAGTACTTTTATGAAAACGGCTCCCGATCCCGGGAGGTTCTGACCAACTATATCGGCAATCATTACAAAGGAGCCATCCAGAGTGACGGGCTGATCAACTATAAAATACTTGAGACCGATACCTATCCTGATGTAATCCGGCTGGCATGCTTCCAGCACTGCAAGCGTCAGTTCCTGGATCTCGCAAACGATAAAGAAGCCATCGGAATTGTCAACATAATCAACCGGCTTTATCAGGCGGAGCATAAGATTGACCCGAAATGGAAGCCCGACAAAATCCTTGAACATAGACAAGAGTACGCCCCACCCATACTGGCTGAACTAAAAAGTAAACTGTTGGAAATACAATCCAATCCATCCACCCTTCCCAAGAGTCCCCTCTCGAAGGCCGTGAATTATACTCTCAACGAGTACGATGCACTGTGTAATTACATTGTACGTCCGGACTATGCGTTGGATAACAATGCCGTGGAAAGATGTATGCGAAGCATATCTTTAAGCAGAAAAAACTCTCTTTTTTGTGGCAGTCATGCCGGAGCTAAAAGAACGGCATTGCTCTACTCGCTATCCATCTCCTGCAAACTTCATAATATAAACTCCTTCGAATACTTTACGGACATACTAAACCGACTGGCATACATAAGTCCAACCGCTCCCGATCAAATATATCGCGATTTACTTCCAGACAAGTGGACTAAACTCTAATAACAATTAATAAATCTTACAAGACGGTATCGCGGAGACGCTTACGGGTTTTTACATTGGGCTGTATCTTTTTTCTAACGGATAATAAGCAACAAATAGGTTGGAAACTAATTGTAAGTAACAGGTATCTATTCAGTATGCAGCTGTGTTGTTAGCAGTATGCAGCTGCATACTGTAAGTTTCTCAATTGAATAACTTGCAGTAGCCAGCTGCATACTGAATAGCTGTTCGTAATGCAAATGATTAACCACTGTTTATTAGCGTCTTATATTGTTAATGTAAAGTGCTAACTCTCTTTAATGATCGTGTGTATAAAGAGGAGGATATATGTAAGTATATAATTGCTGCAGATATTTACGTAAACAGCCGTTGAATCACCAAACAGCACTCCTTTTACTGCTAGACTATTACTCAGAATGGACATTAGGTATCCTGTTTTAGCAAAACTATTACAAAAATGCTAAAATTCTATTATTTTATGTACTTTTACCGCAGGAACATCATGGAGGCGCAGAACGACGACATACTATTATTGAAGCTGATTAAACAGGATGACCAATTGGCGTTCAAGCAGGTATTCTATAAATATATAGATCCATTAAGCCATTTTGTCAATTTCTATATTCACGACTGGGATGCAACGGAAGAGCTGGTCATGGATTTATTTTCCTTTATATGGGAGAACCGTACTACCCTCGAAATTAAGATTACCTTGAAAGCCTACCTTTTTCAGGCAGCTAAAAATAAAGCTTTCACACATATACGCGATAAAAAGGATACCGTAGCCATAGAAGATGTGAACGGCCAACTGTTCAGCACCGAAGATTGGCAGGTGGAATTTGATGAGTTGTCCCGGCTGGTTGAAGAAGCTGTATCTTTACTTCCCGAAAAATGCAGGGAGATTTTCAGCAGAAGCCGCGATAAAAACCTTACGAACCGCGAAATAGCCGAAGAGCTGGGCATTTCGGTTAAGACCGTTGAGGGACAGATTACCATTGCTCTTAAAAAAATCAAGGCTTTTCTGGGTGACAAATATGCTTACTTGTGGTAAAGAGTTTTCTATAAAGTTCAAAATTAGATTGGTTCCTTAGGGGATGTAAGGCGGTTGTGCGTCATACATGTAAAATAATGATGTCGTGTTTAAGAAAGGAGAAATTATACTTGGGTTAACCTTATTTGTCTTGTTTGTGGCTTTCCTGCAAACCAACTATTGTTACCATTTCTATTATATGGAACAGATACAGTTGTTTTTGTTTAATGCGCAATGGGCGGAAGATGTTTTGCTGCAGCCCGGGGGGGTGTCTTTGTGGTTATCTCGTTTTATGGTTCAGTTTTTTGTCGTGCCCTGGGCAGGGTCCATTATCATTTCTATCCTTCTTTACGGCGTTTGGTGGAGTACTAAAAAAGGCATATCCGGTTCTTCAAAATCTATGCAGACTTCGTTGTTAAGCCTTTTCCCTGTTGTCTCGTTATATCCGGTTATTATCGACCCCAACTATTTTTTGCAGGGGATTATTGCATACCTGTTCTTCATACTCTTTTTTGTTGGCTATAGAAGCTTCTCAGATTCATGGGGCAGGCATCTTGCCGGCTTGTTTATGGGTAGCGTCCTTTATCTGATAGCCGGCCCAGTCAGCATCCTGTTTGCCGTATGCGTATTGTTGTGGGAGTTTGTGACGAAAGGAATCCGTTGGTATATTTCGTTGGTATTGTTGGCTGTAGTTTTACTTCTCGCATTGGCAAGTCTCCATTTTTCGGTGGTTGGCGAATTCCGCTTTGCCTTTCTTTCCGATGCGTATGCCGACCCGCAGATTGATGGGAGTAAGGGGTATCTCGCCTGGATTGTTTTTCCGTTTTGTATACTCGCATCACATTATTATAATAACAGGATTCCAAAAACAGCAAACAGGAAGAGGAAATATTCAACTCTGCTAATTCCTATATTACTTTTAGCCGGACTGTTTGCCGGCTGTTATAGCCGATACGGGCTGACCGGCACCATTCAGGAGAAGCAGCTTGATTATTATGCTTATACAAAGCAATGGAATAAACTGCTGGCGGTTGAGCTGAAGGACCCGATGTCAGAACGCAAAATGAACCTGGTAAATTATGCTTTGGCTCAACAGGGAAAGTTGGGTGATGCCATGTTCGCTTACAACCAGCAGGGTGTTAAATCGCTTGTTTCAACCTGGGACAATTCAATTGCAACAGCCATGCCGATGAGTGATATATATTATGGTATAGGAGATGTGGCTTCTGCCCAGAAGTTTGCCTTTGAGGGTTGTGTAAGCTCGGTAAACGGCGGTAGCAGTCGTTTGCTTAAACGGCTGGTGGAAACAAATCTGATTATGGGGGCATACAGGGTTGCCGAAAAATATATAGCTTTGCTCGAACAGACTCTCTTTTATAAGGAATGGGCATCGGGTTACCGTCAGCTTTTATTTAATGATGAGGCGGTGGAAAAGCACCCGGTACTGGGTAGTAGAAGAAAAGGTCTTGATGGTATTGCCGGTAAAGCGGTATCGGCTCATTTATTGCAGGAATTGGAGATGTTGGCCGTCAATAATCCTAAAAACCAGACCGCCTTTCAATATCTGGCGGCATTTTATCTGGTCAACAAGGATTTAAGCCGGTTCAAATTATTGCTGGAGAAATATTATGCGACCGATGTATGGCCTCAGTTGGCGGTTACACAGCAACAGGCGTTACCTTTCATCGCTCCCGACGATCGTAAGTACTGGATACAACACGGAATGAGCAGCGAGACGGAACATCAGTATACACTTTTTGAGAGAGAGTTGGTTGCACAAGATGGTTCGTCGGCGATTCAAAAAAGGTTGGGCGAGAAGTATGGGGATACCTATTGGTATTACCTTTTGTTTAAATAATTTTTTTCAGGCATTTAGGGGTAGCAGCCAAGTTGTGCGTCTTATTTTAAAACAATAGAGAAATATGAATAACAAAATACCTTGGGAGCGTATAATCAAGGAACTTAAACAGGAGATATCCCTTGATGAGCAGGCAGATCTCGACCGCTGGAAAGCCGTTGAGAATAACCGGGCGCTTTACGAGGAATTTGTCCAATTGTGGAATACGTTGATGTTTGAACGGATGACACAACCATCCAGAGCAGATAAATGCTGGGAAAAGATGGAGAAACGGCTGGCGGGAACGAAAAGCCGGGAAATCAGATTCCCGGCAAATAAATTCAGATGGATGGCAGTTGCTGCCTCTTTACTTTTGATTTTACTGCTTTCCATTACCGGATATGTCACCAATCAATGGATACGCTCCAACCACGTTGTTCAGACCTATGCCTCTTATAACGGAAAATCGAAGGTGATTTTGCCGGACGGAACCACTGTATGGCTTCATAAGGAGACTACCCTCGAGTATTCTTCTTCCGTTTGGAGCAATCAGCGTAAGGTCCGTCTTAATGGAGAAGCTTGTTTCAATGTGACAAAAGATAAGAGCCGCCCTTTCATTGTACAGAGCCATGGAGTAGATGTTAAGGTATACGGAACCGTATTCAATGTGGATGCCCGTAAAGATAAGGAAGATGTGAGTGTAAGTCTTATATCCGGTTCGGTTGAGGTTGCCACAGCCAACGAGTCGAAATTGATCGTTCCCGGCGAAGAGGCTACATGTGCAAAAAATACCGGACAGATTGAGGTTGAAAAGACGGATGTGGCATTTGAAGCCCTCTGGGCACAGGAATCCATTCGCTTTGAAAAGAAATCGATTAAAGAGCTTTCCGGCTATTTGTCCAGGTGGTACGATGTTAAAATCATATTGGATCCATCCATTCCTGAAAGTCAGGCTTATACATTTACTATTAAAGGAGAACCTTTTGAGGAGATTTTGCGTCTTATGGCACGCATTAATCCCATAGAATATCATTATACAGAAGATGAAACAGTGATAATAACACCTAAGAAATGAACCTAAAAAATTAAAGCCTATGGATAGAGATCGAAATTGTTAACCTGTATGCCCCTTGTTGGGCAACATTTGATTTGTTAATTTATTTAATAAAATTCATTTATGAAGAATCGTCTGTTTAATTATTTAAAAAGGAGTGAACGGCTCGTTTTACTAGCTGCGTTTACTCTCTATCTAGGCGGCCCTGCAGAAATACGGGCAGCCGAACAAGCAAAAACAATTACTGTTGAACTTAAGAACGTATCGCTGTCTAAAGCGATGACCGCAATTGAAAAAGCCAGCGGGTATTCCTTCTTTTATGATGCGAATAAAACGGATTTAAATCATGTGGTTAATCTGGATGCTGATAATGATGAGATTACCAGTGTCTTGTCCGAATTATTGAGTTCAACCAATCTTACTTATGAGATTTCGAACAATCAGATTGCGCTTATTCCCAAGGGAAATACAGGACAGCTTAATCTGCGTTCGTTCTCAAAAACCGCTTTACCCGAAGTGCAGCAGAATCGTAGCATCAAGGGAGTGGTGAAAGATGCATTCGGCGAAACCATTATCGGCGCTTCGGTCGTAGTTAAGGGTACCACTACAGGGACTGTTACCGATATGGACGGAAACTTCTCGCTGGATGTTCCGGTGGGTGCAACCCTCGAAGTTTCGTATGTTGGTTATTTAACCCAAACGGTGGTTGCCAACAGTACTTCGCTAAGCATTGTAATGAAAGAAAATTCCACACAGTTAAGCGAAGTTGTAGTTACCGGTTTCGGTTTGGCACAGAAAAAGGCCACGCTGACCGGTGCTATTTCTTCCATCGGCGCAAACGACTTGAGTCGTTCGGTTTCTTCTACTACATCGGGTGCTTTGGTAGGTAAAATTGCAGGTGTTAACTCCCGTCAGTCCGACGGTCGCCCGGGTTCTACTACCTCTATCCAAATTCGTAACATGGGAAATCCCTTGTATGTAATTGACGGGGTACAGAAAGATGCCGGACAGTTTAACAACATCGACTTTAACGACATCGAATCCATCGCCGTATTAAAGGATGCTTCCGCATCAATCTACGGGGTTCGTGCAGCTAACGGAGTTGTGGTTGTTACAACTAAAAAGGGTAGCAAGAATACCAAAAATACGGTTTCTTTGAATGCCTATTATGGTTGGCAGACATTGTCAAACTTCCCCGATCCGGCAGATGCTGCCACCTACGTGGAAAATTACATCCAGTCGCAAACTATTCAAGGTAAATCTCTTACCTGGGATAAAGAAGACCTGGCCAAATGGAAACAGGGTACTGAAAAAGGATATCAACCCTTCGACTGGAAGGATTTTATCTGGGAAACAGCTCCTCAGGAATATATAAATGCGAATGTATCCGGAGGTTCAGACAAGATAAACTATTACTTTAGTTTGGGTCACCTTAACCAGGATGCAATGATCGTTAATTACGGAGGTTTCACCCGTTCAAACGTGCAGATGAACATCGAATCGCAGGTTAATGATAAACTGAAACTGGGTGCTGCTATGAACGGTCGTATTGAGAAGCGTATGAATCCGGGTGTGCCGGGTGGCGACGACTATTGGTTGCCTCTTTTCGGAACATACCGAAACTTGCCTACGGTTCGTCCGTTTGCTAATGACAATCCGAAGTATCCAACCATGACCTCAACAGACTCTGGTACGAACTTTGCCTGGTTAAATTACGATTTGTCCGGTAAAATGGAAGATACCTGGCGTGTAGCTCAACTTAATTTCGATGCAGAATATGAGATTATGGACGGGTTGAAAGCGAAAGGTATGTTTGGTTACTATCTGGCCAACAGAAAGCATGATAACCAGGAGTATACCTACAAGCTATATCGTTACGATGAAGCAACGGACACCTATCCTGTGATGTTTGAAAATAACAATCCATGGAGAGAACGTACAACAGAAATGGTTGAAGAATTAACCACCAATGTTCAATTAGCTTATAATAAAACGTTTGGGGATCATAATGTAGCAGCTGTAGTTGGTCTGGAATCTATTAAAAGGGATTCACCCAAAAATTGGGTACATTCAATTCCGGCCTCCAATGCCCTGCATCTGATTACTTACGAAACCATGGATACTTATGATGATACCGGTAATAATACGGAAGCTCGTCTGGGTTGGATCGGTCGTGTAAATTATGACTTTGCTAATAAGTACCTGGTAGAACTTTCTGCCCGTTACGACGGATCCTGGAAATTTCCACCTCATCACCGTTGGGGATTCTTCCCATCGGGATCTTTGGGCTGGAGAATATCCGAAGAGGGTTTCTGGAAAGATACTAAAATCGGTGCTATCGTAAGCGACTTGAAATTGAGAGGTTCTTACGGTATGATGGGAGACGATAACGTATCTGATTATGCTGCCTTCGATTATATGAGTGGATATAACTATAAGAACGGAGGCTCCGTAATTGATGGTAAATATACCATCGGTAGTGTTCCCAGAGGTTTACCTGTAACAACGCTTTCATGGATTGAAGCAAAGATTTTGGACATTGGTTTAGATGCAAGCTTTGTAGATGGAAAACTAACTGGAACATTCGACTTCTTCCAACGTAAACGTACCGGTTTGCCGGCATCGCGTTACGACGTATTGATCCCGTCGGAAGCTGGGTTCGGTTTGCCTAAAGAAAACCTGAACTCGGATATGCATCTAGGTTACGACGCATCTGCCCGCTGGAGCGATAAGATCAGCGATCTTTCTTATTCTATTGGTGCAAACGTTACCTATTCTCGTTTTTACGACTGGAACCAGTACAAACCTCGTTTCAGCAATTCATGGAATGTATACCGTAATTCTATTAACGAGCGTTTCGGTTATCTGTCATGGGGACTTGAAGCCGATGGTCAGTTCCAGACATGGGAAGAAATTGCTTCCTGGCCAATTGATAACGACCGTCAGGGTAACAAGACTCTTCGCCCGGGTGATATCAAGTACAAAGACCAGAACGGTGATAAGGTGATTAACGGTATGGACGAACGTCCCATCGGTTACCGCCAGGGTTCTACTCCAGTACTTAACTTCGGTATGAACTTCTCATTTGCATACAAAGGATTCGACCTGGCATTCGACTTGACAGGAGGCGCATTGGCCAGCTGGAGACAAGACTGGGAACAACGTAATCCGTTCCACGACGGAGGTAACAACTCTCAGTATTACATGGAAAACACCTGGAGATTGTCTGATATAACCGATGCTAACAGCGCATTGATTCCGGGTAAATATCCAACGATGTTAATCGGTAACAGTAGCCATAGTAACTATTGGAACAGTACCTTCTGGATGCACAACATCCGCTACATGAAACTTAGAAATTTAGAGTTTGGTTATACAATTCCACGACAGGTATTGGAAAAATTCCTGATTTCAGAATTAAGACTGTATGTTTCCGGTCAGAACCTGCTTACATTTGCTAATACAAAAGGTACAGACCCTGAAATTACAAGTGAAAATGGACTTCAGTATCCAACAACCCGAATTGTGAACCTTGGTTTAACACTTAAATTTTAAATGAGATGAAGAAACATTATATTTTAACGGCTGTAGCCGCTTTAGCTTTGTCCTTCGGAAGCTGCTCTGATTTTCTGGAAAGAGACCCGGATCAGATTCTTACGGAAGAACAGGTTTTTGGTGATGCAAACATGATTAAGTCAGTTTTAGCCAATTACTACGAACGAGTTAGATGGGGACAAAATACTGAAGACTCTTATTCATATATACTTTTGGATGAGGCTTGTCGTTCGGATGGTGGTCCGGATAACACGCAAACATTCAGCGATACCCAGTGGCGCGTGTACGATTATGGACTGATCCGTAACATCAACCAATTCCTGGCAGGTGTGCGTGCGGCTAAGGTATTGGATAAGGATGTACAACTTTCGATAGAAGGGGAGGCTCGCTTTTTAAGAGCCTGGACCTATTTTAATATGTGTCGCGGTATGGGTGGTATGCCTATCGTAGGTGATGAAGTGTTCGAATATAAAGCTGGAATGGATATCACCGCCATGCAATATCCTCGTTCTACCGAAGCCGAATTATACGACTATATTATTAAGGAATGCACCGAAATAGCTCCATTACTGTCTGAAGCACCGTCTATAAACGGAGCCCGTGCAACCAAATGGGCTGCCTTGATGCTGAAGGCCCGTGCAGCCCTTTACGCCGGATCCATTGCCAACTATAACAACAAGATGGTGAACCCGATTAAAACTGCCGGAGGCGAAGTAGGTATCCCGGCCGATAAGGCAAAGGGTTATTATGAAACGGCTTTGAGTACAGCCAAGGAGGTGATTGCCAGTGGTAAGTACCAGCTTCAGAATACAAAACCCAATGATAAGGGAAAGAATTTTTATGAAGCTGTTTGTGTGAAAGAAAACAACAAAGAGATTATCTGGGCGCGAGATTATAAATATCCGGGACAAACTGTGGAATTTACAAAACTGAATATCCCGGCAACCCATGCAGAAGATATCGACCGTTGTATGTATTCTCCAATCCTGAATCTGGTTGAAGCATTCGAATATGTGGACAACCGCGAAGGAGGTATCAAGACCAAGGATGCTCAGGGAAATTATATTTTCTATAATAAACCGGAAGATGCCTTTGCTAACAAAGATGCCCGTTTATATGGATCAATCATTTATCCGGGTGCTCCTTTCAAAGGTATGCCGGTTCCTTTGCAGGCCGGACGTAAATCGTTGGAAAACGGGGTTTGGGTGTCTGAAACTGCAAAAGGTGGTACAACCGATGCACAGGGTAATGTAATTACATCTTTCAACGGTCCTACAACAACCAACGAGCAGTTTATCAATAAAAGCGGATTTTTCTTCCGTAAATTCCTGGATGAAACGCCCATGTCTTCTACCCGTGGCCGTAACAGCGATATGTGGTTCCCACGTTTCCGTTTTGCCGAAGCGGTTATGATTGCAGCCGAAGCATCGTTTGAATTGAATAAACAGGCGGATGCGGTGACATATATCAATATGGTTCGCGAACGTGCAGGTATTCAGCCTTTGACAGTGGTTACCTTTGATGATATTGTACAGGAAAACCGTGTTGAGTTTGCTTTTGAAGATCACAGATACTGGGATTTGAAGCGTTGGAGAATTGCAGATAAGGTATGGAATGGTATACCTAACGACCCGAATGCACAGCAGTATGCCTTGTTCCCTTACGTTATTAACGAACCGGGAAATCCGAATAATGGCAAATGGGTGTTCGACAAGCAACCAGTTCATATGGCTCCGTATCCAAGATACTTCCAGCCAAAGCATTATTATAACTTTATTGATCAGGGTTGGATTAACAACAATCCGAAGCTTGTAAAGAATCCATATCAATAATTCTAAATTATAAAGCAATGAAACTACTATCAAATATTTTATCATTTACATTGTTGGCAACGCTTCTGTGGAGCTGCGGTTTGGATAATTACGACGAACCTAAATCAAAATTGTATGGTAAAGTTACCTACAATGGCGAAGCACTGGGTTTGAGAGGCACAGGTGAAGCGATTCAAATGCAATTGTATCAGGATGGCTTTGAACTACGTGACCCTATTACCGTATATGTTGGTCAGGAAGGTACCTTCGAAGCACTGCTTTTCGATGGCGAATATAAATTGGTGACCAAAGATAAGAATGGCCCCTGGGTGAATACCCGCGATACCATGGTGGTGAATCTGAAGGGAAGTACCCAATGCGAAGTGAAAGTTACCCCATATTTTACCATTTCGGGTGATGCCATTTCGTTGAATGGTAATACACTGAGTGCAACCTGTGCGATTAATAAAGTGGTGGCTACGGCAAATATCGACCGTGTGATGCTTTTGTTAAGCAAAACATCGTTTGTTGACGAGGTTAATAACATTGCCCGTAAGGACTTTTCCGGAATGACTGCCGGAAATGCCAGCCTGTCGATGGACCTGACCGGTAATGCGAATGTGGCTTCAGCCAAGGCTCTTTATGCCAGAATCGGAGTGAAGACTTCGGGCGCAGATCAGGCCATTTATTCAAAAGTGATTAAGCTTAAGTAAGCTCTTTTATAAAGGGAAGAGGAGGGATTGGTATCTCTTTTCTTCCCTTTTTATTTTATAATTTAATACCATAACACAGGCCTGTATTCTACAGTCTGTATCGAATAGCAACCAATAGGTTTTGCTAAGGTTTTTACCTTCCATTTTAAAATTTTATTTGTATGAAACGAAATCTTCTTTTTCTCTTTCTGGTTGTTTTGATGGCATCATCGTGCGCGAACAATGCAGTGAAGACCTATTCGCCTGTAAAAGTGAATAAATTACGGGCTCCGGCTTATCCGCTTATAACTATCGACCCTTATACCAGTGCCTGGTCGTTTACCGACAAATTGAACGAGGATGATGTACGCCACTGGACAGGTAAAAAGCATCCGCTCATTGGAGTTTTGCGTGTGGATGGGAAATCGTACCGTTTTATGGGAAAAGAGGAGACGCCTTTAAAAGAAATTATTCCAACGGCAGCTACTTTAAGTTGGGATGCCGCATATACCGAATCCAAACCGGGCGGCGACTGGACTTCAGTTGCCTTTGATGATCGTTCGTGGAAAAAAGCCAAAGCTGCATTTGGTACCGATGGAATGCCCAACCTTACTACTCCCTGGCTGTCGAAAGACATTTGGATTCGTCGTAATTTTGAACTTACAGAGAATTTTGCATCGGTTCCTGTTTATCTGGAATATTCGCACGATGATATATTCGAACTCTATATTAATGGAATAGAGTTTGTTGCTACAGAATACACCTGGAAAAACAATGTAATGGTTGAGTTGTCCGACGAGGTAAAAGCAACGTTAAAACCTGGAAAAAATATAATTACAGCTCATTGTCATAACCGTACCGGTGGAGGGTATGTAGACTTTGGCTTGTTTACTACACCCGAAACAAAAACATCTTTCGATACGATGGCTGTACAGAAGTCGGCCAACGTGATGCCTACACAAACATTCTATACGTTTGAATGCGGACCTGTTCAGCTTGACCTTATTTTTACAGCTCCATTGCTGATGGATGACCTGGAGCTGATGACTACGCCTATTAATTACGTTACTTATCAGGTTAAATCCCTCGACGGAGCAAAACATGATGTGCAGATTTATTTTGATGCCACACCCCAATGGGCTGTGAATACAGATAATCAGCCTGTGAAATCGGAGAAACTGGAAAAGAATGGAATTACCTATCTTAAAACAGGTACAGCCGAACAGAATATTCTTGGTAAAAAAGGGGACGATGTACGCATAGACTGGGGCTATTTTTATCTGGCTGCAGCTGCAGAGAAGCAGACTTCCATGAAGCTGGGTGAATATCACGCAGTGAAAAGTGAATTTAATGAAAGTGGCGTATTGGTAGCCAAAGAGGGTGAAGTATCGCAGAAGATGCAGGAAGAGATGCCTGTATTGGCTTATAGCCGGAATCTGGGAATGGTGGATGTTTCATCAAGCAATGGATATCTGATGATTGGATACGATGATTTGTATTCCATCCAGTATTTTAACGAGAACCTGCTGCCTTATTGGAAACGCAACGGACAGGTTGATATTTATCAGGCTTTTGAGAAAGCTTCTTCCAATTATGCTTCTGTAATGCAACGTTGCAATGATTTTGACGGAACGTTAATGGAGCAGGCTGCAAAAGACGGAGGCGAAATGTATGCCGAACTTTGTGCGTTGGCCTATAGACAGGCTATTGCTGCCCATAAATTAGTGGAAAGCAAGGAGGGTGATCTTTTGTTCTTTTCAAAAGAGAATTTTAGTAACGGCTCCATCGGAACGGTAGATGTTACCTATCCTTCGGCTCCCATGTTTCTGGTATATAATCCCGAATTATTGAAGGGTATGCTGAATCCGATCTTTTATTACAGTGAATCGGGCAAATGGAACAAACCCTTCGCTGCTCACGACGTAGGTACCTATCCGTTGGCTAACGGTCAGACTTATGGCGGCGATATGCCGGTGGAAGAATGTGGTAACATGCTAACCCTTACCGCTGCGATTGCTATAATGGAAGGAAATACCGATTATGCAAAAAAGCACTGGACGGTACTTACAACCTGGGCGGATTATTTGCGTAAGGAGGGTCTTGATCCCGAAAATCAGCTTTGTACAGACGACTTTGCCGGTCACTTTGCACACAATGCAAACCTTTCGGTGAAAGCGATCATGGGGATTGCCGGTTATGGTATTATGGCCGAGATGATGGGCGAAAAAGAGATTGCAAACGAGTACCTGAGCGAAGCAAAAGCAATGGCAGCCAAGTGGGAGTCGATGGCTAACGATGGCGATCATTACAAACTGACCTTCGACCAGGCAGGAACCTGGAGTCAGAAGTACAACCTCATCTGGGATAAATTGTTTGCTTCTACTATATTTGCTTCTGATATTGCTACGAAAGAGATGTCGTATTATCGTACGAAACAAAACAAATACGGATTACCTTTGGATAGCAGAAAGACCTATACCAAAAGTGACTGGATTTTGTGGAGTGCATGTCTGACAGATAATCCGGATGATTTTAAGGAATTGCTGGTTCCGGTATACAATTATGCAAACGAAACAACTACACGGATGCCTTTAAGTGACTGGCATGAAACAACCGACGGTAGTTCTGTTGGTTTCCGTGCCCGGTCGGTTGTGGGTGGGTATTTTATGAAAATGCTTGAGAATAAGATGAAAGCTGTTAAGACGACAACTGCTGGTAAAAATGATTGAGATGAAGATAAACAGGTGTATATGGATGTTGACCTTTATATTGGTATTGGTCGGCAATTCTGTGACAGGTAAGGGGAAGGACAAAGGTCCTTTCCCTGTTCCGTTGGGCGACCCTTTCATTTTATTGCACGAGGGAACCTATTATGCGTATGGTACCCACTCGGATAAGGGAATTGAGGTGTATGTGTCTGATAATCTTAAAACGTGGTCGAGACCGGCTCATCTGCCCGACGGACTGGCCCTGAATAAGGAAGATGTGTGGGCCGACCGTTGGTTCTGGGCGCCTGAAGTATACCTGGTGAATGGTACCTTCTATATGTATTATTCGGCCGACGAGCACATCTGTGTGGCAACGTCCAAATCTCCCCTGGGTCCGTTTAAACAGGAAAAGAAGGAACCTATGATTGCGGATGAGAAATGTATCGACAATTCCCTCTTTATAGATGACGATGGAAAGCCTTATCTTTTTTTCGATCGGTTCAACGACGGACTGAATATCTGGGTTGCCGAGCTTACAGATGATCTGCTTCAGATTAAACGTGAAACCATGAGACCCTGTATTCATGTTTCTCAACCTTGGGAGATGATATGGCCCAGGGTGAATGAGGGGGCATTTGTAATGAAGCACGAAGGGATGTATTACATGACCTATTCGGCTAACAGCTATGAAAGTCCGTTTTACGGAATAGGCTGTGCAACTGCAACCGATGTAAACGGTCCGTGGACGAAATATGAACACAACCCGTTATTACAATGTCCGGGCGATTTAGTGGGAGTAGGTCATAGTGCCATGTTCCGCGATAAAAAAGGACAGTTACGTATTGTGTTTCATGCGCATAAGGATAAGGAGTCTATCCATCCCCGGGCTATGTACATAGGGAAGGTAAAATTCCGTAAACAAAAAGGAAGTTCTGAACAAACCATGTATATCGATCCGGAATATATAACTCCGGTATTGAAAAAATAAGGATTCTTCATTGACTTATATAATTAATATTTACTTTAAACGACAGATCATGAAAAAACAGGTGTTGTTGTGTTGCCTGCTGGCAACGGTTATGGGGGCGAATGCCCAGTGGAAGCCCGTCGGTGATAAGATTAAAACCAAATGGGCGGAACAGATAAATCCAGCCGCTGTATTGCCGGAATATCCTCGTCCTGCTATGGAACGGGCGGAATGGAAGAACTTGAATGGCGAATGGGCATATGCCATCCGCGAAAAAGGAGGCGTTGAACCTGCTGCGTTCGACGGAACTATCCTGGTTCCTTTTGCTGTTGAATCTTCTCTTTCGGGTGTACAGAAAACAGTTGGAGAGAAAAATGAATTATGGTATAAACGCACGTTTACGGTACCTGCCTCATGGAAAGGAAAACAGGTAATGCTTAATTTCGGTGCTGTAGATTGGAAAACGGATGTATTTGTGAACGATATCCTTATTGGTTCGCATCAGGGTGGTTTCACTCCGTTCTCGTTCGATGTAACCCCTTATCTGGTAAATAAAGGAGAACAAAAACTGGTGGTTCGCGTTTGGGACCCAACAGAAAAGGGATTTCAACCTATCGGAAAGCAGACTTCCAGACCGGAAGGAATCTGGTATACAGCTGTAACAGGTATCTGGCAGACAGTCTGGCTTGAACCGGTTGCTGTAAATCACGTTACTGCAATCAAGGCTATTCCGGATGTTGACAAGGAGTTGGTAGATGTAACTGTTTCTGCTGCTAAGTGTTGTGCAGCCGATTATATTGAAGTGGCTATCCTGGACGGAGGAAAACAGATTGCAACAGCTAAGGGCGTTGCCGGTAAGGCATTGCGCCTGGCAGTGAAGAGTCCGAAGTTATGGAGTCCCGAAAATCCGGTTCTTTACGATATGAAGGTTTCTTTGTTCAGCAATGGTAAGAAGATTGACGAAGTTTCATCATATACCGCGATGCGTAAGATTTCAACAAAAAGAGATGCAAACGGCATTATGCGTATGCAATTGAACAACAAAGATTATTTCCAATATGGTCCGCTTGACCAGGGTTGGTGGCCCGATGGTCTGTATACAGCTCCAACAGACGAAGCATTGTTGTATGATATCAAAAAGACTAAGGACTGGGGTTTCAATATGATTCGTAAGCACGTAAAGGTGGAGCCTGCACGTTGGTATTATCATTGTGATAAGGAAGGTATCCTGGTTTGGCAGGATATGCCTAGCGGCGATCACGGAAACCGTTGGGAACCTCATGTATATAATGGCGGAACCGATAAAAACAGAAGCAACGAATCCATCGCTAACTACTATCAGGAATGGAAAGAGATTATGGATCTGTGCATCTCGCATCCTTCGGTTGTAATGTGGGTGCCTTTTAATGAAGCCTGGGGTCAGTTTAAAACTGAAGAGGTGATTGCGTGGACTAAGAAGTATGATCCATCCCGCTTGGTTAATCCGGCCAGTGGAGGAAACCATCGTGCTTGCGGTGATGTATTGGATTTACACAATTATCCGGGACCGAATATGTTCTTGTTTGATGCTGTAAGAGTAAATGTATTGGGCGAGTACGGCGGAATCGGACTTCCATTGGAAGGTCACCTGTGGCAACAAGGCAAAAACTGGGGATATGTTCAGTTCAAGAACAGCGATGAGGTGACAGCCGAATACGTGAAGTTTGCCAATGAGTTGAAAGACATGGTTAAACGAGGATTTTCTGCTGCAGTTTATACCCAGACTACCGATGTAGAGGGCGAAGTGAACGGGTTGATGACCTACGATCGTAAAGTAATAAAAATTAACGAAAAGGCCGTTAAGGAGGCAAATCAGAGCGTGATTCGCATGCTTGAATAAACTATACTGATTGTTTGATATTTAAGTCGGATTTCAAAGATGTTGCAGAAATGTTAAATCTTTGAATTCCGACTTTTTTATGTCAAAAAATGTAATATGAATGTAATGATATGTTAAACATTAACTGCTATATTTGCAATGTATAATATGGCAATTTAACACATTTATCCTCAAACCATTTATGAAAAAGTATTGTTTTGTTCTATTAATGATGTTGTTCTTTACAACCCTATCGTATGCACAGGTTACAACATCTGCAATCTCAGGTAAAATTGTGGATGTACAAAAGCAGGCACTACCAGGTGCAACGGTAGTTGCCATTCACCTTCCTTCGGGAACTTATTACAGCGGTGTTTCAAACGTAGATGGCTATTATGCAATTATGGGTATGAAGCCCGGAGGCCCCTATCGGATTGAAACTCGTTACATCGGGTATGAAAAGTCGGATTTAGTAGGAATCAACCTCCCTTTGGGCGAGACTTTCATCTATAATCCGGTTATGAATGAATCTTCAATTGCACTTAATGAATTGGTAGTAGTAGCTGCGCCTGGTTTTAATACGCAACGAACAGGAGCTTCGGCCAACATCTCTTCGCAGCAATTGCAGCTGATGCCTTCAATTTCAAGAAGCGTAAGCGACTTTACAAGATTGGTCCCTCAGGCAGCCTCATCCAATGGAGGTACCTCTTTTTCCGGAACAAACAATCGTTACAATAGTTTTCAGGTAGACGGAGTGGTGAACAACGACGTGTTTGGTCTGGCAGGTACCGGAACCAACGGCGGACAGGCTGGTATTCAGCCCATATCTCTGGATGCTATTGAACAGATTCAGGTGGTTATTGCCCCGTACGACGTTCGCCAGAGTGGTTTTACCGGCGGAGGAATCAATGCGATCACCAAATCGGGAAGTAACGATTTCAAGGGAAGTGCTTATTTCTATGGTAATAACCAGGATTTTGTGGGTACCACTGCCGGAAAGAATGTGGAAAACAGGAAGAAGCTGGACAAGCAGACAGATATGCAGTTTGGTGTAAGTCTTGGTGGAGCACTTATCAAGAATAAACTATTCTTCTTTGTGAACGGCGAAATAACCGACAAAAGTTATCCTACCTCCTACAATGTAGGTGAAGGATCGAATGTTACCAAAGAGGAGGCCGATCAGGTGATGAACCACCTGATGTCAATCTCGGGCGGTTACAACGGAGGCGGATATGGTCCGATGGATGTTACCACTAAATCGTATAAGATACTCGAGCGTATCGACTGGAACATAAACGATAACAATAAGTTTACGCTCCGCCATAGTTATGTAAGCGGAAAACAGCTTAACTACTCGCTTTCGGCCAACGGATTACGCTTTAATGACAATGGTTATTATATGAACAGCAAGACACACACATTTGCTGCCGAATTGAATACGAAGCTTAACAACACGATGAATAACGAGTTGCGCGTAGGATATACACGTGTTCGTGATAACCGCGATTTCGGTTCTACTCCTTTCCCATATGTTAAGGTGAAACTTGATAATTTACGGTATATTGAAATGGGTACGGAGCGTTACTCAACAGCCAACCGCCTGGATCAGGATATTGTTACTTTAACCGATAACTTTAACCTGAGCTTTGGTTCGCATCAGCTTACCTTCGGAACACACAACGAACTGTTCATGTTGGAAAATCTTTTCATCCGCGAGAACTTTGGTTCCTATGTGTATAGTTCTTTAGCCGACTTCCTGTCTATCGGTTCCGCCAAAGAGGCAAAGCCGGAGGAATATAATTATTCATTTTCAAATGAAACAATTACCGGAAGTAAGAATTGGGCTCCCTCCTTCGGAGCCATGCAGCTGGGGTTATATGTGCAGGATAAATGGAATCTGACCGATAACTTTAACTTTACCTATGGTTTACGGGTTGATATACCGCTCTATTTGGATAAGCCCAGTATAAATGAAAAGTTTAATGCCTCCGAGATTGCAAAATCGCGTGATCTGGCTACAAACAAAATGCCGTCATCTACACCGTTATTTTCTCCCCGTGTAGGTTTCAGATGGGATATCAACAGAGATAATTCATTTCTGCTTCGAGGCGGGGCAGGTATCTTTACGGGAAGAATCCCGTTCGTATGGATTTCAAACTCTTTCGGAAATACCGGCGTAGAGTATATACGTACACGTTTGCAGACTGCCGATCTGAAAAATATTAATTTCAAATTTAGTCCGGATCCCTATAACCAGCCGTTGGGCAAGGCGATGACCAGTACTGAGGTAGACGTGGTGTCGAAAGATTTTAAATATCCGCAGTCATTCCGTGTAAACCTGGCTGTCGAAAAAATGCTTCCGTTTGATATCCGTGGAACCCTGGAAGGTATCTATACCAAGAAGATGAACGACATCTATTATCAGAATATCAATATCGAAGAGTCGGGCAAAATGTTGAATAATTTTAAGGATAAACGTCCCTTATACGGACCTTCTATTTCTGCCGATTATACATCTGTTATCCTGTTAAGCAATACCAACGAAGGTTATTCTTACAACGTAACAGGAAAGTTGGAGAAATCGTTCGACTTCGGATTAGACCTGATGGCTGCCTATACCTACGGTGTATCGAAAGGGGTGAACGACGGTACATCCAGTCAGGCCTACTCCAACTGGTCATACAATGAAAACTGGCGCGGATCCAATAACCCGGAGGTTTCTTATACCGATTTCGATCAGCCTCACCGTATTATCGCTTCGGCATCTTACAAGGTGGCCTACGGAAAGAACCTGGCCACTTCCATCGCTTTGTTTTACAGCGGAAACAGCGGCAGCCGCTATTCGTTGTGCTATAATGGCGATTTAAACAAGGATGGTGTAAAGGGAAATGATCTGATTTACGTTCCTACCAACTCGGAAATAGATGCCATGCTAATCAAACCTCTGACAAATCTGCCTGCCGATAAGCAACGGACCGACCTGAAGGCCTATATCAACAGCGAAGAAAGTGGCTTGAAAGATTTACAGGGTAAGTATGCCGAAAGAAACGGACTGATTACGCCATTCGAACATCATTTCGATTTACGCATCATGCAGGACTTCTATCTGATGGTAGGAGGTAGAAAGCATACTTTGCAAGTAAACCTGGATGTGTT
Organism: Macellibacteroides fermentans; assembly: GCF_013409575.1. Lineage (NCBI taxonomy): Bacteria > Pseudomonadati > Bacteroidota > Bacteroidia > Bacteroidales > Porphyromonadaceae > Macellibacteroides > Macellibacteroides fermentans. The sequence continues at coordinate 110,967 of NZ_JACCCY010000007.1, forward strand.
GAATATCGGTAATTTGTTTAACAGAGCCTGGGGTACCGTAAATTCGCCGGGTTATTCCTATACGCCGATAAAGGTTGAAAGCATCGCTTCGGATGGTACACCTACCTTCTCGTTTACCAAACCAGCCAGCAATGCTTTGTACAACCAGAGCGATTATAATTCACGCTGGAGAGCTCAGCTGGGTGTAAGGTATATTTTCTAATTCACTCAGACCAAATAGGGTGTTAAACTGTTATATCTTGAAAAAGGCTGCTGCTCCATGTGGCGCCTTTTTCTTTTACCTGCTTTTATATTTAAAATTATGAGCCGATGAATAAGAATATGTTTGTTTTATTTCTGGCCCTATTCCTTACATGGAGTTTTTCTGCCTGTAAGACGACACGCCAGGAAAGATACGTTGTGGTTTTATCTATGGACGGCTTTCGGGACGATTATCCCGGAAGGGGACATACGCCTACGCTCGATTCGTTGGCCAAGGTTGGAGTCAGGGCCTCCTTTGTTCCCTGTTTCCCCAGTGTGACCTTTCCAAACCATTATAGTATGGCTACGGGTTTGCATCCCAATAACCATGGGTTGGTCAACAATTCGTTTTACGACAGTACCATGCAGAAAATGTACCGCATCAAGGATCGGGAGGCTGTATCCAATCCGGCTTTCTATGGCGGTGAGCCGGTATGGAACACTGCCGAGCGTCAGGGCGTGAAGGCAGCTACCTATTTTTGGGTTGGATCTGAAGCTCCTGTAGGAGGAAAGCACAATTCGATCTGGAAAGTGTTTGATAGTTCGGTGCCTTATAATGATAGAGCCGACTCTGTGGTTGCCTGGCTTTCGTTGCCCCAAGAGCAACGGCCTCATTTGGTGATGTGGTATATCGAAGAGCCCGATGCCATCGGTCATGATGCCACCCCCGATTCATCTGCGGTAATTGACAAAGTGGAAGAGCTTGATGCCGTTCTGGCCCGTTTCTTCTCCAAGGTTAATAAACTGGATATCGCACCTAAAATTGATTTTATCGTGACGTCCGATCACGGGATGGCAACCTTTGTTCCCGATAAATATGTAAATCTGGGAGATTATCTTCCCAGGGATAGTTTCAAATTTGTTTTCGACGGAGTGCCTACCGTTCTTTATCCAAAACCCGGATACACGGATACAGCTTACGAAATTTTGAAAAAGGTTCCGAACATCACTGTGTGGAAGAAAGAAGAGGTTCCGGCCCGTTATCAGTATGGCTCGAATGCCCGCATCGGAGATTTGATTGTATTACCGGATGTGGGATGTATGGTCCAGTTCCGTGACAAGGGTAACCCTTGGTTAGGAGGGGCACATGGATATGACAATTTTGATCCTACCATGCAGGCTATCTTTTATGCATCCGGGCCTTCCTTTAAAAAGAATGTAACACACCCGTCGCTTCCCAATATAAGTCTCTATCCGCTCATCTGCCGGCTGTTGAAAATTAAACCGGCTCCCAATGATGCGGATAGTGTGGACCTGGATGGATTGTTGAAGAAATAAAGCGGTTTCCCGGGTTATTGTTTGTCGCATTCAAGCAATAACCGGGTTACCTCCTCTTTTCCCCAGGATGGGTAGAAGGGTTTATCCTTTCGGGATTCGTACAACTCCTTCGCTTTTAGCAGCTCTTTGCAGAATTCGGGCGAAGTTTGTCCCATAAACTTTGCCATATCCCGGTTGAAGCGGGCCAGCAGGTAAACGGGTCTCGGATTGGACGGATCGATGGCGATGGCGGCTTTGTATGCTCCGATAAGTTCGCCGAAAAGAGCCGGACCGTTGTTCTCCGGATCGGCAGCGACCTGAGCATTAAGCGCAAACCCGGCAAGCGTCGAGACTTCCGACTTATCAGCATCCGGATAGTTGTTCAGCTTTTTTGCCAGCTCTTTTGCTTCCGTGATATAAGTCAGCTTTGTCTCTTTGTTTTCGTTTACAAAGGAAAGAATGATATCCACATAGCTTGTGTAATATACAGGCAGCCATTGATCCGTGAATTTCATGGAAATCCGCTCCATGGTATTTCGTGCGTTAACAAGGTCCTGGGGACTTTCGGCATCTTGCAGCGACGTGTATGCCCGGGTCATGATATCCGAAAACTCCGGTTGCGCATTCTGAGCGTTGATAAATCCGAAGCCGGACAGAGACAGAATCAGTAAAAACAATTTCATTTTTTTCATTTTTGTGGTGTATTAAAAGTTTGAAACATCGTATGCTGTATTACCGCTGAGGGTGATAAAAATACCGATCATAAAGAAACTGTTGCGCGAAGCGTTCACCGGGCTGCTTGCGAAGGCTCCGTCTTCTCCCCGCGAGCTGGAATACGTATAATTGTATACATTGTTTCTTCCCAGGATGTTGGAGGCAGAAGCATGAATAATCACCTTTTTGTTTAACAGAAAACTGATACTCAAATCCAGACTATTATAGGGTGAGGTTGTATGCTGCATGAATCCCTCTTCGTTGGGATTATGGTACGGTCGGCCGCTGGCGTAGCGGTCGGTTATGCCGATAGTGGACCGGATGGGCTGAACCCAGTATTTGAGTGCCAGCGACAGATTGTGCCTGGTGGCATATTGAGGCATAGCCTCTGCGGGATAGTCCCCGTATTTTCGTTTGGAATCATTATAGGAATAAGCCAGCATATACTCCAGGTTCTTAACCACCTCGCGGTCATTCAGGAAAAGATCAATTCCCCTGGCATAACCGTAGCCGTCGGATGTGTAGATGCTATTCAGGTTGGTTGCCAGGTTATGATATTTCTTATTATAGACCTCGAGGCGGAAGGTTTTTCCATTCGCTTCGTGATAGGCCCCGAGAATATACTGCCAGCAACGTTCGGCCGACAGGTGTTGATTCCGGAGCAGGAAACTGTTTTCGGGAAGCTGCTGATACAATCCGGCGATGGCCGACAGATAGAAGTCCTTCATCTTATACGTAAGCGACGCGCGGGGGAGAATCTGCCAGTGGTCGTTCAGGGATGTCTGTTCCACCCGTGCCGAAACATTTCCTTGCAAGCTGGTCGACAGGTTGAAAGTCGTTTATTAGAAACAGCGAGTTGATGCTATGGCTAATCTCGCCCCCTGTCAGGATTGCCGGAGGATACATGTAAGACAACGAATCTCGCCGAAGCATGCTTTCGGCACCGGCGGTCAGCTTATATAGATTGCTGTAACGTTTTTCTGCTTTATTTTCAGATGAATTTCGCTTTCCGTCTCCTTTAATGCATCGGAGGCAAGCCTGGCTCCATCCATTCGTTTCTTGTTGGACGAAATGGCAACGCCCGAAAAGAATTTGTAACCTTTTCCCAATGTCTTTCTAAAAGTAACTGTTCAGGTACAGATTATCCTCCTCAAAATCCATTCGGCGATTGATCGGATTAAAGGCTTCGCTGGTATGCTGGGCAAACGAGTGCGGTCGTACGCCAGATATGTTTTCCAGATCCCTTTATTTGCCAATGTTTTTTCGGAACTGGCTCTCGCCTGAGATTCGTTGTAGGGGTTGATCCAGTCATAGCTGTCCGGAAACAACTTGTTGTATGGTCCGATGTTCTGGTAATCCGCCGTTGAAGGAAGAGCGAAGAGTTTGCCCATGCTTTGGTGCCCCCTCCACCATACCTACGGATAACAGGCTGACGCGATTTTGGTAACCGGACTTTCGTCTTTGTAGTTATAGAGGGAGTACGCTGGACAAACTTTGGGAATAATCGGAAGAGAAGCCTCCCGACGAGAAGTTAATCCCTTCAAATAAGAATGGAGAGTACCTGCCCGTGCGGCCGAGTTTTCGGGCGTATAGGTGTAGGGCGATAGTACGTGCATCTCGTCAATAAAGGTCTGCGCCTCACGACTGTCGCCGCCACGCACCATCAACTTACCGCTTTCGCCTGGCGGCCTGCACTCCCGGCAATAAGCAATGCCGTTGTAAATATCGCCCACAGCCTCCGGCGGTTGTCGCCCGATGCTTACCGGCGACATCTCTTTCCATTTGGAACTTCCCTGTAACCGATAATTCCCTGCAGTAACAAATACCTCCTGTAATGCAACGTTTTGAGGATGCAACACCAGATGTACCCGGCCCTATCCCGGATGCTTCACCCTTCATATACGCAGGGTGTATCCTAACATCTGGGCGCACAGGGTGATTTCGCCCTTGGCTGTTGGTTTTTGAAATCAAACGAACCGTCCCTCTCTGCTGCTTGTTCCCCTCCAGCGTTTCCCGGATGTAAATATTCACGCTCATCATCGGCGCACCTTTATCGTCTACAACGATTCCGGCAACGGTGTACGTCTGCGCATACGAAATAGCTGTCTGAAGTAAGAAGACAGAAAGAAAAAAGAGCAATCGGCCAATGTGTTTTCATTATCGCAATCCTATTTGATTTGGGAGCAAAGAAAAACTATGTTTGCTTCTAAATCAAATAGTTGGGATAAACAACTAGCTTTTGATCTGTTCGTCTAATTTATAGTACGATTGAACGTTCGACCCATTATTTTTATGCTGAATCAACTCATATCCTTGAATAAAGAGGTAGGATGTTAATGTAAAACTTTGTCTTTGATAAGCTTGTCAAATACGAGTAAAACGCCAGGTAACCTGTGCAGGCTCTGATTGATACATCTTGATAATCGAAAAATCTGACTTCGCCTATTTCATTCTTAGGTTCAATTTTTTCGTTCAATTGATAAATAAAGCAATCCTGCTCCATTATAATAGGGGTTTCTTCTCCATAAGCCGGAGCGGGTAATATGACAATAATATTTCAATCGCTCAGCATTCAGCACAATATTCAGTTCTTCAAAGATTTCTCTTTGTAGAGTTTCTAAAGAGCTTTCTCCATCGTCAATTTTCCCACCAGGCAGATACCAGGCTTTTTTGTTTTTACCTATAGGCTAAAAGGAGTTTGTCTCCTTTCACAACCACCAGTCCTGCTGTCGGCAATGCTTTATTTCCCATTAAAGTTAGATTTCGCTTTTATTAATCCACTTCCCAAAAGCAGGAGCTTTGTAGTTTTCATTTTTATCGATTAAATCATCAATGTCGTCACTTAAGATTAGCATTTCCTGATTAGCTTGTTTTTAAAAAACCATTGTCTACCATTTTCTGTATAAGCGATACAGTTCGTCGTAAAATTCCATTGGTGTTAAGAATTGCAACCGGTTTTTTATGCAATCCGAGCTGAGCCCATGTAAGCATTTCAAAAAAATTCTTCGAGTGTTCCAAAACCTCCCGGAAGGTGTAATGATTCCGTCCGAAAGCTCATCCATTTTTGTTTTCCGTTGATGCATTGTTTCAACTAAAATCAGTTCGGTTAAATTGTCGTGACCAATTTCAACTTTTTGCAGAAAGGTGGGCAACACTCCGATAGCTTTACCGTTATTGTCTAACACCCCGTTTGCAACAGCCCCCATTAAACCAACATTTGCACCACCATAAACGAGTTCAATATTTTGTTCTGCCAATGTTTTACCTAGGTTGTAGGCTTCTTGTTCATATATTTTTTCTGTTCC
>NZ_JACCCY010000008.1 GCF_013409575.1 Macellibacteroides fermentans
AGCGTGGCAGACGGGTATCCAATACTTCGAAGGGCTGAACGCCATACCATACACCCCAGTAATGACTGTCGCCCCAGCCCCAGGATTCGGGTCTGCCCCAGTTGGCCGAATCCGGCGAACTATGCAGATAGAAGCGGTCGGGATCCAGCTCCTTCACCTTGTTGGGCAGCAACGTGCGGAACAGCTTGTTGTATCCCGTAAACATACCCTGGTGTACCTCTTTACTGAATTTCTTATCCCAGCCCCAGTATTTGATGGCCTCAATGATTTCATTGTTTCCGCACCACATGGCAATGCTGGCATGATTACGTAAACGGCGTATGTTGTAATGCGCCTCCTGTTCAACCAGGTTTAAGAAGGCCGGATCTGAAGGATAGCTTGTACAGGCGAACATAAAGTCCTGCCACACCAATATCCCGTTCTCGTCGGCCAACTGGTAGAAGTAATCTTCTTCGTAGATACCTCCTCCCCAGATGCGGATCATGTTCATGTTGGCCGCCTTCACGTTGCGGAACAACCTGCGATAGTCCTCTTCCTTCACATTGTTAAGGATAATATCGCTTGGAATATAGTTGGCACCTTTGGCAAACAACGGAATACCGTTTACCTCGAAGTAAAACGATTTACCATCTTTGTCCTCCTCATTTACCACCCGTACGGTACGAAGTCCGCTGCGGCAGCTTACCTGGTCAATCACCTGTCCGCCTGCCTTGCGCACTTCTGTCTTAAAATCGTACAAGGTTGCCTCGCCCCAACCGTGAGGCATCCATAAAGAGGGGTTGAGGATAGTCATATCAGATTTTACCAGATTCTTGCCCGGAGTAAGCACTACCGGTACTTTGTTGACCATTACCTCCTGTCCCTTCAGCGAACAGGTAAATACAACCTCGGCCTGGGTGTCTGTGTCTTCGATGGAGTACACCTCCAGCTCATTGGAGATTTCGGCCTTGTTGCGGCTGATTGAAAGCTGACGGACGTAGTAATCCTTGATGTCGGCCACTTCGAACAACTTCAATTCGATTGGACGCCATACTCCACAGCCTACCATCCGGATTCCCCAGTCCCAACCGTAATGGTACGGAGCCTTTCTGGTAAACACACTGGTGTGCTTGTCGTGGTGATCATTATCGGCTGGATAATCGAACCCGTTGCTGTCCCATTGAGGGAGCGTCTTGTTTATGGGCGAATAGAAGTAAATATTCAATCTGTTTTCGCCTGCGCGGAGCACCTCTTTCACCGGTACTTCGTAACCTACAAACATATTTTCGGCTTTCAGGATAAGAGACCCGTTCAGATATACATCCGCATAGGTGTCCAACCCTTTAAATTCGAGCAATGCACCGCTATGGGCAACCTGCTCCTGCGTAAGGGTGAAGGAGGTGCGATACTCCCAGTCTTTGTCTTCCACCCACTGAACCTGCTGTTCGTTAGTCCCGAAAAAAGGATCGGGCAGAAGCTTCAGACGTAATAAGTCCTGATGCACCGTACCTGGCACAGTTGCCTCTTGCCACTTGTCTTTTCCCCCTTCAGAGAAGCTCCACCCTTTATCCAGATGAAGCACTTGCGAAGCCGGACTTTGCCCCAATGCTGAAAGTGCTGCAGCATATAACCCCATAAAAATTAATTTTAATCTTTTCATTGTATGTAAATTGACGTTTGATCCATTCTTTTCAGATTCGGAATGGACGTATGTGTAATATGGATCAACATGATTGCACAAATGTACAACAATCGTCTTATTTACGCAATGGGCACCCGGGGGCAGGCATCAGCAGATGTTTATTATCTGGCCGGAGACTGATTCTCTTTATTGAGTTTGTATCTGCCCGGAAGCTCGATCAGCTTATTGTTGAGCGCTCCCTTCCGACTGATGGCTTTGTCTACCGATTTAGGTCTGAACAGACTTACAGCAGCCTTGGTGGTAACCGATTCGCCGGTGATGAGCTGAATAGCTTTGGCTAGCAGAGGCTCGGCTTCGTCGCCCATAGCGTATCTGTCGAAAGGATCGTCCGCCACTTCATAATCCGGTTTAAAGCCGTCCGGCATACAGGCCGTATTTCCGTTTTTGTCGGCGTACCGGTACACCATGGTGTAAATGCCCCAATTCTTTAGTGCGGCATCCGGAGTTTCGTATATATCATCCGGAGTGAATACAATACCGCCACAGTACTTTCCGGCAGTCTGTTCGCCGATGGTAGTCACCTTGATATAGGGAGAAAGTCCCGTTATGGTAGCTTCGGAGGCTGATGCCGTATTTCCCGATACCAGTACGAACAATCTGCTGAGGTTCAGGTTTGCACTTTCTACCGAGAGATTTACCTTTTTACTATCCTCATCTTCGTAGTTATAGGTGTAGGAAAAGTATTCATCCAGATCTTCACCCTGTTTTTTCCAATAAGCCGTATAGTCATCGTTCCAGATTTGTTTCAGGAATATCTGTTTTCCCGACACAACCGAAGCCGGTGCAAGCATACTGCTCAATATCTGCGAGGTGAGGGAATATCCACCCAGATTATAACGCAGGTCTAAAATCACATCCGTAACCCCGGAGGCTTTAAAAGACTGCAATACTTCCAGCAGCTTTTCGTGGGATTTAAGGGTGTAATCCGTATAAAAGAGATAACCTATCTTACTGCTTCCTTTGTTAATCACCTTGTAAGTATTGACCGGTTCCTGATACATGGAGACGGCCGTAAGCGATATGGTTTTATTATTCAGACTAATTACATTCCCGTTTAATGCGGCCATCCCGAGGGTGACCGACGAAGAATAGAACAAATCATAATAATTACTTGTGGTTATATCGGTTCTGTTCATTTGTAAAATCAAATCGCCTCTTTTCATTCCTGCTTTTTCGGCAGGTGTACCCGGATATACGAACTGTACCACCGCAAAGCATTGATTAGATGTATTTGAGAAAAGATAGACTCCCAGAGAATATCCGTAAGAGGTACCTTCGCCTGCAAAGCTATCTGTAAGACCCTTTGCATCATCCGTAAGGGAAGTCCATCGGTCGGCCGAGTACCTGATACTGTCCACCATAGCTACCGGATCCTTTATTTTAGTAACATCTACTGATTTGATTGTAGAGCTCCACAGGTATACATCCTGCAGCACATCGATTGCAAACTGCGTAACTTTTTGAGTCTCTTTGGGTACAACTTCTTTTGCGGGTTCGTCGATAGGGTTATCGTCTTTGCTGCAGCTTTGAAAAAACAGGGTTCCAGTAATTGCTGCAAATAAAATGATTAAAATCCGGTAGTTCTTTTGCATACGATTAAATAGGTGTATTATGTGAACTACAAAATTAATATATATTTATTCTCGGCCAACTATTTGCGATCATTGTTGAGCAGGCAAAATAAATTATTATCTGAACTTTCTATATATTTGCATAAAATTTGAAAAGTTTATGGACATACTACTACTTATCGGAGGATTACTCCTTATTCTACTTGGGGCAAACGGACTTACAGATGGGGCTGCTTCCATTGCCAAGCGGTTCAATATTCCATCCATTGTAATTGGTCTTACTATTGTTGCCTTTGGAACTTCCACGCCCGAGCTAACGGTCAGCATATCGTCTGCAATGAAAGGAAGTTCGGACATTGCGATCGGGAACGTGGTGGGAAGCAATATCTTTAATATTCTGTTTATCGTTGGTTGTACTTCCCTGGTGGCACCTATCGTAATTACGCGCAACACACTTCGGAAAGAGATACCCCTTTGCATATTGTCGTCTGTAGTGCTGCTGGTGATTGCAAATGATGTGCTGCTTGATAAGGGCGCTTCCAACATCTTAAGTACAACGGATGGGATACTATTGCTCTGTTTTTTCCTGATTTTCCTGTCTTATACTTTTGCCATAGCGCTGGATGGTAAATCTCAGGCAACCGACGAGGAGAATAACATAAAGCAGATGCCCATGCTTAAATCTGTACTATTTATAATCGGAGGATTGTGTGGGTTGGTCTATGGCGGTCAGCTTTTTGTAGATGGAGCCATAAACATTGCCCGTTCATTGGGGGTGAGTGAGTCTGTAATTGGTCTTACCCTGGTAGCATTAGGAACTTCGCTGCCAGAACTGGCCACCTCTATTGTAGCTGCTCTAAAGAAGAATCCGGAAATTGCAATTGGGAATGTAATAGGTAGTTGTTTATTTAACGTCTTCTTTATTCTGGGCTGTAGTTCGGCAATCACACCCATGAATATTATAGGTATCACTAACATCGATCTGCTGGTGCTTGTAGGTGCAAGTATCCTGATGTGGTTTTTTGGGCTCTTTTTTGCCAAGCGTACCATCAACCGGACCGAAGGAGCTTTCTTTGTATTATGTTATGTAGCCTATACAGTCTACCTGATTTATAATGCATAAATTTCATCAATAAATAAAAAGAGGCACTTCAACAAGGTGCCTCTTTTTATTTATGTGTATGATGAATCAGATTGCAATGTTTGCGGATAAACGTAATATATGCAACCGTAAGCAACAGAATTACAATGCCCAGATACCACCATCGGTAGGGATAAAACAGTTCATAACCGGCAAATATGATAGCTTGTGCAGCAGCATAGATTGCCGATACAAAGATTTGTGGAAAATTCAGCTTGTAAACAATGATCTGGTACACGTACTGAAAATGGGGACAACCCTTTTTCCGATGCCTTATCAATCCATGAATGGCAGATAAAAGAGTATCCATTCCGTATACGAGCAGTAGCACCAAATGGCTTATATCCTGAGTTTCCAAAATCAATTTACCGACCAAAAACAGTACGATAAGACCAATGGATGCAGAACCCACCATTCCGGAGAAACTAACCGCTTTATATCTGAAATTAAAGAAACTAAAGATAATAATAGATAGTAAAATAATATACAGGAAACGTTGATCAGTAAATGGGGTGAATTTTTGGTTCAGATAGGCCAGAATTATAATAACAACAAAGCTGTAGGCTCCGGTGATACCGTTTATTTTATTCATGTTACGGTACGAATTTATAACTGCAACACATACAACTAAAGCCGGTATTATATACCACAGCGGATAGTCAGTAAATAGACCTAATTCCATAAACATGAGGAGTAATCCGCTAGAAATGAGTAGCTTACGCTTCCATTCCTTAAGGGGATGCATATCGTTGGCAAATCCTGTAATAGCTGCAACAGTCAAACCTGCAAAGAACCAAGGGTAAGGAAAGCCATACCATATACAGTAAATAAGAGCAGCCATATAAAATATCACACCCCCTCCGCGCCAGGTGGTACGTTGCTGAAAATTCTTTTGTTCCGGACGTACTACCAGCTTCAGTTGATCTGCTATTTTAAAATAAATAAGCTCTGCAACTAAAAGCAACACAGTAATAATTAAATAAATCCACATAGCGTTTACACTCGTATATGATCAAAAAAAAGAATAGGGAACTGCGATTAACGGTTTTAAACGGTAATTAATAGGACAAATGTGCAAATAATTTTAAAGAAATACACAAAATTATTTAAATATTTTTTGAAACAGATTCGTTTTAATCAATGGGGTGGTTGTGTTATGTTTTTTAGATAGATATGATGTTATTTGTCAGGATAGTTTGCTCTATATGCTAAAGATTGATTTTGAGTAATCAACCTTTAGCAGGACAGGTTTTAACCTGTATAATAATCTTTTTAATTGTATTTGTCTTGTTATGGTGCAAGTCGTTCTATGGTCCATGTATTGTCTGCTTGCAGAGTATAAAGAAACCGGTCGTGGAGGCGGCTTTCGCGACCTTGCCAGAATTCAATTCGGTGCGGCGTTACGGCATAACCACCCCAGTTGGCTGGTCTTTCAACTTCGCGACCGATATAGCGAAGTGACTCCTGCATAAACGATTTTACTATTACACCCCGGTTGGGTATAGGATGACTTTGAGGCGATACACGGGCTCCAATTCGGCTCTTATAAGGGCGAGTCCTGAAGTAGGCATCCGACTCCTGTGGTGAAACCTTCTGGGCAATCCCTTCTACATGAACCTGTCTCTCCAGCTGATGCCAGAGAAAGGTGAGGGAGATGTATGGATTATTGGCCAGGTGACTCCCTTTGCGGCTTTCGTAGTTGGTATAGAATACAAACTGTCCGTCGCGCAACTCTTTAAGCAGCACACAACGGGTGGAAGGTCTTCCTTCGGGAGATACGGTGCCAATCAGCACGGCTGTAGGTTCGTCTACTCTAGAGGAGATGGCTTCGTCCAGCCATTTACGGAACTGATCCAATGGATTTTCGTTCAAATCCCTTCTTCGTAGTCCACCTTTGGTGTAATCTCTGCGTATATCGGCTATATTTGTTTTCATTCTGTACGGCATTTGTATTTGTAAAGCAACAAATCCGGGGCAGTAATAGTTCCGGATCAGGCTCTTTCTTCCTTTTTTATGAAATTTGTTTGTTATTCTGGGTGTCTACAATGGCTGCTACAGTAGCATCTCCGGTTACGTTTACTGCCGTGCGGAGCATATCCAGCGGTCTGTCAATACCCAGAATTAGAGCCAGCCCTTCGGGAGGAATACCCACAGATGCCAGCACCATGGTAAGGATAACATAGCTGCCTCCTGGAATGCTGGGCGTTCCTATGGAAGAGATGATCGTCATTAATATAATCGTAAACAGCTGCATAAGCGTAAGGTCTATGCCTATCACCTGGGCGATAAACAAAACGGCTATTGCCTGATAACAGCTTGTTCCGTCCATGTTAATTGTTGCTCCCACCGGAAGTACAAAAGAGGTAACCTCGTTAGAAACTCCCAGCTTGTTTTCGGTAGTCTCCAAATTGAGCGGCAACGTAGCGGCGCTCGAGCTGGTTGTAAAGGCAAACAGCTGCACCGGATACATCGTCTTGATAAAGAAGTTGGGCTTCATTTTGGTAAACAGATAGATAAGTGTGGGATAGAACACACTTATAAGAAACAAGAGTCCGCCTACTACGGTTATCGCATAAACCGCCAACGCCCCGAACATACTGAGGTTTCCCGAAAAATCGATAACCAGTCCTGCCATAAGAGCCGTAACTCCATAGGGAGCGAACATAATCACAAAGTCGATTACCTTCAATAGAATATGATACAGCGAATCGAACAGCTGTTCAACCGGGACAATCTTTGTTCTCTCGATGCACAGGGCAGCTATCCCGAAAAGAACAGCGAAGAAGATTACCTGCAGCATCTTTCTGTTATCACTTGTTGCAGCCACGAAGTTATCCGGAACCACCTCCTCGAGGAAGGAGAGGGGACCACTGTTCTTCATTGTATCTGCTTCGGCCTTTTTCTGTTCCACAACAGATTTGTAATTCTCCTGCATGGAAACAACCGTTTGGCGGTCAACGAACTGCCCCGGACGAACAACGAGTCCCAGCGACATACCTACGGTTACAGCAAAGGCTGTAGTGAGCAGGTAGAGAATAATCGTGCGGATACCGATGCGAGAGAATTTACCGATATCCGACAATCCAATCACTCCTTTAACCAGCGAAACAAATACCAGAGGAACGGCAATGAGTTGCAGCAAACGGATAAATACTTGTCCCCACGGACGTACCCAGTTATTTACGAATCCGGTTTGCTGAAATGTGAGGGCTGCGATGCCTATCAGTACACCAGCCAGCATCCCAATCAATATCTTAGCATATAAAGGAACGGCAAATTTAAAGCTCATCTGTTTAATATTAGAGTGATTGTTGATTGGTAAAAATAGAAGAAAGCAAATACATATGCAAGTATTAATGTAAAATAGATACCAAAAAATGCATTTCAGTATCTATTTGGATGTATTTTGCCTGCGGTCGGGTTTTAGGATGCTTAGCCGGGAATCATCGTAACAACCTATAGTTATAATAAAACTACAGCTCCACAATAGCAGGCACTTCGTCCAGCGGATAGTAAGTGGATTCTACCTTGTCGGGATACACCTTCACGATACGCAATCCGGATTTCTCCTTTCCAATCTGCATCCCCACAGCACTAGTGCCGGTTATACGGAAGTTGCCGTGTTGACCATTGGAGTTATAGTGAAGGTGGCCGGCAAACTGGTCGCTTACATTGAACCGGTTGAACAGATTGAGGTAATCGTTGCGTTTAGCCAACGGGAAGTTATCGTACTTATCGGCTTCATCTGCCGAGTGCACAAAAACAGGATGGTGACCAAACAATATGCGGTGGGTGCATTTTTGTGAATTCTCCAATACTTTGGTAAGCCACACAAGTTGGGATTGTTCTGCCTCTTTTACGTCTGCCCAGATAATTTGGGTGTTGATGCCTATAAAGCAGGTACCGTTCATCTGGAACGAGAAACAATCGTAACCGTAGGTGTCTATGTAACCAGCAAGAGAGGCGGAGGTGGGCTGCTGACCAACATCATGGTTTCCGGGAGTCAGGTATACGGGAATATCTTTGCGCAGAGTGGCAAGGATGCGTTTAAATTCTTTTATTTGATCGGCATTGTTGCCTTCGTTTACCAAATCGCCCGTCACAACTACAAAGCCCGGATTGAGTTTGTTTATTTGTTTAACAGCCTTTTCCATCAAGGCAGTCTCCTTATCGAATGAGGCGTTTTTGTTGATCATCCCGAACTGAGGATCGGTAAGCTGAATAAAATAGAAGGGAGTTTGTGCAGATATACCCAGCGAAAAGAGTATGCCCAACAAAAAGAGTGTCGTTTTTTTCATATTCATATCGGTATGTTTAAAAGTTTGCCGGTAAAGATAAATTAAAATAATGATACTGATTAGGGAAATTCGTTATCTTTAGCCTTGTAAATTTACGAAACGAACGTGTATGAACTACGGATTGAACGACAGGATGCCTTTATTTCCCTTGCTGCTGTACGGTTTACAGTGGTTGGTGATATCCATTCCATCCATCATTATATTAGGTGCGGTAACTGCCTCGATGAATCAGGAGGGGGCAGCCCAGCAGATTCTTTACATCCAAAAATTAGTTGCCACAGTGGGAGGGGGACTTATTATCCAGATGCTGTGGGGGCATCGTCTGCCTTTGGTGATGGGACCGGCTTCGGTGTTGTTGGTGGGGATTATTTCGGCTACTGCAGCTCATGCCGATGCCGTAAATACAGCCATCGTATTGGGAGGTGCTTTGTTGTTCGGTTTGGGTATAAGTGGGATGTTCGATAAAGTTCAGTCGGTTTTCACTCCCCGTATTGTGACTGTTATCCTTGCATTGATCGCCTTCACCTTGTCGCCCGTCATCGTACGCATGTTGTTTGGCCGCACAACCGATGTGCTTTTTAATTTTATATTGGCCCTTTCGCTTTCGCTGGTTATGATCTACCTTAACAACCGGCTTCCGGGAATGTGGCGGTCGATGGTGGTTTTTATGGGATTGGTTGTCGGTACGGCGGTCTGCTTCCTGGCAAAAGGTCCACTGTTTCCTGCGGAGATCGGCTCTGTGTCTGCGTTTTCGGCCGATTGGTTTGATTTTAGCTTCCAGCTTGACGGCGGGGTGTTACTCTCTTTTCTTTTCTGCTATATGGCGCTGATTGTAAATGAACTAGGCTCCATTCAATCGGTTGGACAACAGATCAAAGCCGATAAGCTGAATGAACGGAGCAGGAGAGGCATCTCGGTAACAGGACTATTTAATTCACTGTCGGGATTGCTCGGAGTGATCGGTCCGGTGGACTACTCCTTAAGTCCCGGTGTAATAGCAGCCACCGGTTGTGCCTCCAGGTTTCCGCTGATCCCTGCCGGAGTGGGACTAATCATGATAGCCTTCATGCCTTCGTGGCTGGTTTTTATCAGTGCTATTCCGGAGGTTATTCTGGGAACCATTTTGTTGTATCTTATGGGTTCGCAGCTTACGGCTGCCCTACAGATGATGGCTCGTGAGAAATCGGTTTCTTCCTTCAACAGCGGTCTGATTATCGGTTTTCCGCTCATGGTTGCCCTTGTAATCTCCTTTGCCCCTGAACAGGCCCTTGCAGAATTACCTCCGCTTATCAGACCTATTCTTGGGAATGGATTCGTAATGGGAACCCTCACCGTCTTGCTATTAGAACACGTTATATTCAAAGATAAAAAAAAGAGCTTCTAACGGATAGCTCGGTTATTCTTAGAAGAGTAATTGTGTTAAAAGTGTTTCTGTTTAAAAGAGGTGCTTCCAATAACTACCAGCTTCGGTATTTATAAAAGAAGTGTAAATTAAAAATACCGATTATTTGTTTTTTTCAAATTTATACCCTATGTTTGTTGCCGAAACCTAGCCGTACGCCTTACTCTCTTTCGTGGGGGCACGTGATACGGATATTATAAAGAATTTCTCCCCTATTTGATCCTATTATTATATGACTGACAAAACGATGCTTTGTCGGAATTCATTTGTTTTCCTTATGATTTAAAATAATTAATATGGATCGTAGAAATTTTATTGAACGTCTTACCATGGGAGGAGGAGCACTTGCCACATCTTCTTTGATGGGGTTTTCTGTTCCGGAGAATCAACAGACAAAACGTATTAAACGAGAGGAGTCGGACCAGAAGCTTACTGCCGATGTAGTGATAATAGGTGCCGGTCTGGGAGGTTGTGCTGCTGCTTTTTCGGCTTTACGCAACAACCTTACAGTAGTGCTTACCGAAGAGACCGATTGGGTAGGCGGACAGCTTACGCAACAGGGCGTTCCACCCGACGAGCACATGTGGATTGAAACACATGGCGCCCCTCAGCTTTACCGCGACTTCAGAACAGCCATCCGTGCGTATTATAAAAAGAACTATCCGCTCACAGAGCAGGCTAAGGCTGTTCAGTACCTCAATCCGGGTTCCGGATCTGTGTCTAAGCTCTGTCACGAACCCCAGGTGGCAGTAAGCGTACTTATGGAGATGATGGCACCTTATATAAGTGCGCAGAAGCTGGTTCTGCTTACGGAGCACAAAGTAGTGAATGCTACTGTGGAAAAGGATGAGGTGCGTTCCGTAAATGTGAAGAACCTCCGCAACAAGCAGACCGTAACACTTTCCGGATCCTATTTTGTGGATGCCACCGAGTTGGGCGACCTGCTGCCACTTACGGGTACCGAGTACGTTACGGGTACCGAATCGAAGGCACAGACCAACGAGCTGCATGCTCCGGACAAGGCAAACCCCAAGAACAACCAGGCGTTTACCATGTGTTTTGCCATAGACTATGCACCGGGAGAAGATTGGACCATCAAAAAGCCGGCCGAATACGACTTTTGGAAGGAGTTTGTTCCCAAGATGAGAATTCCATGGTCTGGTAAGATGATAGGGTTGCACTATTCGGATCCGCGTACGCTGAAACCTAAAGAGCTGGGTTTCCACCCTGACGGTCGACAGATGGGCAGTATGTTGAATTTATGGAACTACCGCAAGATAATAAACCGTGAGAATTTTGTTCCGGGCTTCTACAAAGGAGATATAACCATTGTTAACTGGCCGCAGAACGATTATGTACTGGGTGATATTGTAGACGTAAGCGAAGAGGTGTTCAACAAACATGTGTACAGAGCCAAACAGCAGAGTCTTTCGCTGTTATACTGGCTGCAGACCGAGGCTCCGCGTCCCGACGGGGGCAAGGGTTGGCCGGGTGTGCGATTGCGTAAGGATATAATGGGTACAGACGACGGACTGGCAAAGTATCCCTATATTCGCGAAGCAAGACGTATCAAGGCTTTGTTTACCGTGTTGGAAGAACACGTAGGTGCCGAAAACCGTGCTAAGGTTACGGGGCAGACTACCGGACTCACGTCTGCACCTTTCTACGACAGCGTAGGGGTAGGGTATTACCACATCGATCTTCACCCCAGCAGCGATGGAGAGAACTACCTCGATTTCGGTTCGTTGCCTTTCCAGATACCTTTAGGATCACTTATCCCGGTTCGCATGAAGAACTTGCTTCCGGCCAACAAAAATATCGGTACCACCCATATAACCAACGGTTGTTTCCGTCTGCATCCAGTAGAATGGAGTATCGGCGAGGCAGTGGGAATGCTGGTATCTTATTCGCTGGATAAGAAAGTCACACCACGTAACGTACGCGAAAACGCATCCATGTTAAAAGAATTTCAGGATTTTATCCGTTCGCAAGGTATCGAAACCGAATGGAAGAAGGCCTGATTGCTTTAACAATCGGATAAAGATCGGATTACAAGCCAACTGAATTGCAACGGATCTCAATAGGATAACAATCAGATTAAACGAATAGCAATCAGATAACGATTAGCTAACAATCAGATAGCACGAAGGAGGATACCTGTCTTACGATGGGTATCCTTTCTTTTATTTCGAGGAAACTGCTGTAGGTAAAGTTGTTTTAACTACTTTTGTAGCATTATATGAAGTTGCAGTTCCTCTACAATGATAAATAAAGAGATAAAAATGTCGCACCTCATGGCAGGTGTAACATCCATAGTCTGGGGTACAACCCTGGTGTCTTCCAAAGTCTTATTGCATTACGGTCTTACACCGGCACAAATAATGCTGTACCGTTTTATAATAGCCTACCTCTTTTTGTGGATATTGTATCCACGCACCCACCGTATTAAAAGCGTGAAAGACGAACTCTCTTTTCTTTCCATCGGCTTTTTTGGGGGTACGTTGTACTTCCTGCTTGAAAATACGGCGTTGGAGTACACACAGGCTACCAACGTGGGACTAATCTGTGCAACGGTTCCGTTGCTTACGGCTATGCTGGCTCATCTGTTTATGAAAGGTGTCCGGCTGAGTCGTTATATCCTTGCCGGATCCATACTATCCCTTGCCGGAGTTGCCCTGGTGGTGTTTAACGGTAATTTTATCCTCAAGCTCAATCCGCTGGGCGACCTGCTCACCTTTGGAGCCGCCTTCAGTTGGGCGGTTTATTCCATCTTGATACGTCACATCAGCGGACGATACAACGTGCTGTTTATCACCCGTAAACTCTTTCTGTACGGACTGCTCACCTTATCGCCTTACTTCCTGTTTCAGCCTTTCGGAGCACCGCTCAAAACCCTTCTGATACCCGAAGTTGCGGCCAATCTGTTGTTTCTGGGAGTGATAGCCTCTTCGCTGTGCTACGTAATGTGGAGTGTGGCCATCAAGAACCTGGGCCCGATAACCACCAATAATTACATCTACCTGCTTCCTTTTATCACCATGCTAACGGCTGCCGTCGTGCTGGATGAAAAGATTACGATGTTCGTAATTATAGGAGCGTTGCTTATCATCGGAGGGGTATGGTATGCCGAAAACGGACATAAGGTGGTGCTTCGAGGCAAAAGGGTGCTGAACAGTTAAGGCCTCCTTTCTGTTTATTAGCTATAATCCGGATGATATGAAACTTTATATACGAAATATGGTCTGCAACCGCTGCATCATGGTGGTGCGGTCGGAGTTGGAAAAGGCCGGCTTCAACCCTCTGCACGTAGGGTTAGGCGAGGTTGAGCTGGAAGGAGAGCTGACTGAAGCAGAGAAAGTGAGCCTGAATGAACGGCTCGCCGCGCTGGGCTTTTCGCTGATAGACGACAAGCGGAGCCGTATCATCGAGAAGATAAAGAATCTTATTACGGAGCTGGTTTATCAGAAAAACAACGAACTTAGGTCCAACCTGTCCGATTACCTTTCTGATGCACTGCGGTCCGACTATTCATCACTCAGCAACCTGTTTGCTCAGATCGAGAATACCACCATCGAACATTACTACATCGCCCAGAAAATAGAACGGGTGAAGGAGTTGCTTGTGTACGACGAGCTGTCACTCAGCGAAATTGCCGATATGTTGCACTATAGCAGTGTTTCACACGTAAGCAAGCAGTTTAAGCAGGTTACGGGTCTGACCCCTACACACTACAAACAACTCAAGGAAAATAAACGCCGTCCCCTGGACGAACTCTGAAACTATACAAATCGTTTCCATAATTGTATAACGCAGATTCCCTCTTTGCATCGGATATTTGCAATAAAAAAGAGAAGATTATGAAACATACGTATCTGGTTACAGGAATGAGTTGCAACGGTTGCCGCACAAGGGTGGAGAAGGCCCTTAATACGGTGGACGGTGCAACGGTAAATGTCACTTTGGATCCGCCGCTGGCAACTGTGACTGCCGATAAAGAGATTGAGTTATCCCAACTGCAACAAGCCCTGCGCGAGATAGGACATTATGAACTGTCGGAGACTGAGTTGGACGAAAACGGCATGCCCCCTGCCTGCTGCAGCGGACATACCCATTCGCACACCTATCCGGAGAAGACCGTCTCCAGCAGCAGCGAAGGTATCTATTACTGCCCCATGCAGTGCGAGGGAGATAAAATGTACAACGAGCCGGGCAGCTGCAAAGTGTGCGGTATGGACTTAGTGGCGGCTGTTACCGCTGGTGACGACGAGGAGGACAGCTCCTATACCTCCTTAAAAAGGAAATTCAAGATCGCGTTACTCTTTACCATCCCTATTTTTGTACTCTCCATGGGCGATATGCTTCCCGGCAGACCCGTATCATCGGTGTTGCCTCATACATTGAACAACTGGCTGCAGTTTGCTCTCTCGTTGCCGGTGGTGTTCTATGCTGCATGGATGTTTTTCCAAAGAGCCTGGGTGTCGGTAAAAAGTTGGAATCTCAATATGTTCACCCTTATCGGTCTGGGTGCCGGAGCCGCCTTTATCTTCAGTCTGGTTGGGCTATTAGCACCGGACCTGTTCCCTCATCAGTTTACCGGCCATGGTGGAACGGTGCACCTCTATTTCGAATCCACCACGGTAATCCTCACATTGGTATTGCTCGGTCAGTTGCTGGAAGCCCGTGCACACAAGCAGACCACCAGCGCCATCAAGGCCCTGCTTAAACTGGCGCCTACGGAAGCTACCCTCGCAGATGGCACTGTGATTCCGGTGGATCAGATAAAGAAAGGCGATATCCTGCGGGTGAAGCCGGGCGAGAAGATCCCGGTGGATGGCATAATAACCGAAGGCCAGGCGGTGGTGGATGAGTCCATGATTACCGGCGAACCTGTTCCGGTGGATAAATCCACAGGTAGCCGGGTGAGTGCCGGTACCATAAACAGTACCCGTTCCTTCCTGATGCAGGCCGAAAAGGTAGGCTCTGAAACCCTGCTTTCACAGATCATTGAGATGGTACGTACAGCCAGCCGTTCACGGGCACCCATCCAGAACCTGGCCGATAAGATAGCCGGATACTTTGTGCCAGTCGTGTTCATCGTCTCCGTTATCACCTTTATCGTATGGGCGGTTGCCGGTCCGCAGCCCTCCTACGTATACGCCTTTGTGAATGCCCTGGCGGTACTTATCATTGCCTGCCCCTGTGCTTTGGGACTGGCAACGCCTATGGCCGTAATGGTTGGGGTAGGTAAGGGGGCCCAGCAGGGAGTCCTTATTAAAAATGCCGAGTCGCTGGAGAAGCTCAACCGTATGGATGTGCTGATAACGGACAAGACCGGCACTCTTACCCAGGGTAAACCCTCGGTGGAAAAGGTGGTGGCTTTCGACGGCTTCGATCCTGCGCAGTTAGTATATTACATGGCCTCGTTGAACAGCCACAGCGAACACCCGTTGGCCCAGGCCATCGGAACCTATGCAAAGGAGCAGAACCTGCAGCCGGGAACCGTTACCGGTTTCGAATCCCTTACAGGCAAAGGACTGGTGGGGACGGTAGACGGCAAACGCCTGACTCTGGGCAATGCCGTACTGATGGAGTCGATGCAAATAGCCGTTCCCGACACCTGGAGACAGAAGGTGGAAGAGGAACAGCTGCAGGGCAAAACCGTATCCTACTTCGCGATGGAGGGGCAGTCGGCTGCCTTTATCTCCATCTCTGACCCTGTAAAAAGCACCAGTAGGGAGGCCATCCGCCTGTTGCAATCGGAGGGAGTAGAGGTGGTGATGCTTACCGGTGACAATCATAATACTGCCAAATCCGTGGCCGATGCCTTGCACCTCGATTCGTTCAAGGCCGGTTGTCTGCCCGAAGACAAGCTGTCGTATATCAAACAGCTGCAGGCACAGGGTAAAGTGGTAGCCATGGCTGGCGACGGCATCAACGACGCCCCCGCACTGGCCCAGGCCAACATCGGCATCGCCATGGGAACCGGAACCGATGTAGCTATCGAAAGTGCCGGAATCACCCTTTTGAAAGGCGACCTGATGGGTATTGTGAAGGCCCGGAAACTAAGCGCGCTTGTGATGAAGAATATAAAGCAGAACCTCTTCTTTGCCTTCTTCTACAATGCCCTTGGTATACCCGTTGCCGCCGGAGTGCTGTACCCCGTATTCGGTCTGCTGCTTTCACCCATGATTGCCGCCGCCGCCATGAGTTTCAGCTCCGTATCGGTAATCTCTAATTCATTAAGGCTCAGAAAAAGTAAATTATAATTTGCATCATTTTTTTCTCCGGAAAATAGGTATAGTTACATTCTTTTTTATCTACTTTTACAGAGTTAAACTTAAATTCTAGTAGAAATGATAACACCTATTTTCTGGATTGTGCCCATCGCCTCTCTGTTGGCTCTTTCTTTGGCATTTTTCTTCTACAAACAGATGATGAAGGAAAGCGAAGGTACTGAAATGATGGCGAAAATTGCATCTCACGTACGTGAAGGAGCAATGTCTTATCTGAAGCAGCAATACAAGGTTGTTGCTTCTGTATTTGTGGTTCTTGTTATTTTATTTGCTATTATGGCCTTTGGCTTCGGGGTGCAGAACGAGTGGGTACCCGTTGCCTTCCTTACCGGAGGTTTCTTTTCCGGATTGGCCGGTTTCTTAGGAATGAAAACAGCAACGTATGCCTCTGCCAGAACGGCAAATGCAGCCCGCACATCACTCAATAAAGGGTTGCAGATCGCCTTCCGTAGCGGTGCCGTAATGGGACTCGTGGTTGTTGGTCTGGGCTTGCTGGACATCTCTTTCTGGTACGTTCTGCTTAATTCGGTGATTCCTGCCGAAGCTATGGACCCTACGCACAAACTCTCCATCATCACAACCACCATGCTTACCTTCGGTATGGGAGCCTCCACCCAGGCCCTGTTTGCCCGTGTGGGTGGTGGTATCTATACCAAGGCTGCCGATGTGGGAGCCGACCTGGTAGGGAAGGTGGAAGCCGGTATCCCCGAAGACGATCCGCGTAACCCGGCTACCATAGCCGACAATGTGGGCGACAATGTGGGTGACGTTGCCGGTATGGGTGCCGACTTGTACGAATCTTACTGCGGTTCTATCCTGGCTACCGCCGCCTTGGGTGCAGCAGCCTATGTGGCCACCGGTAATGTAGAAATGCAATACAAGGCGGTTATCGCCCCGATGCTTATTGCGGCGGTGGGTATTGTGCTCTCTATCCTGGGTATCTTTGCGGTACGTACTAATGAGAATGCCACCATTAAGAATTTGTTACGTTCGCTGGCCGTGGGAACCAATCTCAGCTCGGTGCTGATTGCCATTTCCACCTTCGGTATCTTATATATGCTGCAGCTCGAAAACTGGTTCTGGGTAGCCTGTTCCGTTATCACCGGTCTGCTGGTTGGTATTATTATCGGACAGTCTACGGAATACTATACATCCCAGTCCTACCGTCCCACCCAGCGTATTTCGGAAGCCGGTAAAACCGGTCCGGCTACGGTTATCATTTCGGGTATCGGATTAGGAATGATATCTACCGCCATTCCCGTTGTGGCCGTTGCCACGGGGATCATCCTCTCGTACCTGTTTGCTTCGGGCTTCGACTTTGCCAACGCTTCCATGGGACTTTACGGTATCGGTATCGCTGCAGTCGGTATGTTGTCTACGCTGGGTATCACCCTGGCTACCGACGCTTACGGACCTATTGCCGACAATGCCGGAGGTAATGCCGAGATGTGCGGATTGGGTAAAGAGGTGCGTAAACGTACCGATGCTCTGGATTCACTGGGTAACACCACCGCTGCCACCGGAAAAGGCTTTGCCATCGGATCGGCTGCATTAACCGGACTGGCCTTGCTTGCCTCCTATATTGAAGAAATCAAGATAGGACTTATCCGCATTGGTCAGACTGTACTCAATTTTGCCGACGGACGCGAGATCCCCATCCACAAGGCAACCTTCACCGACTTTATGTACTACTATGATGTAACCCTGATGAATCCCAAGGTGCTGGCTGGTATGTTCCTGGGTTCTATGATGGCCTTCCTGTTCTGCGGACTCACCATGAATGCTGTGGGTCGCGCTGCCGGACACATGGTAGAAGAGGTACGCCGTCAGTTCCGCGAAATTAAAGGAATCCTTACCGGCGAAGGCGAACCCGATTATGCCCGCTGCGTAGAGATCTCCACCAAAGGCGCACAGCACGAGATGATATTCCCCTCCCTGCTGGCCATCATCGCACCCATCGTAACCGGACTTATCTTTGGGGTAACCGGTGTGATCGGACTGCTTATCGGCGGACTAAGCTCCGGCTTTGTACTAGCTATCTTTATGGCTAATGCCGGTGGCGCGTGGGACAATGCCAAGAAATACGTAGAAGAAGACAACTTGGGCGGTAAAGGCGGAGATGTACACAAAGCCACTGTAGTAGGCGACACTGTAGGCGATCCATTTAAAGACACATCCGGCCCAAGTCTAAACATCCTTATCAAGCTTATGAGCATGGTAGCCATCGTAATGGCCGGCCTAACCGTAGCCTGGAGCCTGTTCTGATCTACCTAGGTTCCTAACGTAATAAAATAAATCACCTCCTGTTACACAGCTAACTTGCGTGACTGGGGGTGATTTATTTTATTATGATTTAATAGATAGCAATGTTTTGCCTATTGCCATCCTATAAATTAAAACCTCATTAATGAATGAAATCTAATTCATTAATGAGCTAAAAATCGACTTTATGAATATAGTACTCCCTCTTTTTCGACCACTTGATCAGCCTTTTACCTATATGAAGGCCTTTTAATATTTTTATTCGTTTTTTTCTTTTCAATGCTTTTTTAAGGTATGAGTAGATTCATGCAAGGCCAACCCGTAGCTTTAGCGAAGGGTTGTTCATTTTAGCCTTTCAAGAATCGGAGCATACCTTTTCTTTGCATTTAAAAGAAAAGAACGCTCAGGCAACCGTTTTATACACCACACCGGGAATTTGTCTTCCTATCCCCTGATGCGCCCGGTTGTAGTTGTAATATTGCATATATTTCCTGATTCCCTTATAAAGCTCCAGTCCGTCATCACACGGATTCAAATATACATACTCTTGTTTGATCGTGCGCCAAAATCGTTCAATCCAGATATTATCCTTGGCACGTCCTTTTCCATCCATGCTTATTTTAATACCATTTTCTTTAAGCGTTTCGATCCAAGACGGATTGGTAAATTGAACACCCTGGTCGGAGTTGATGATTTCCGGTGCACCATACTTTCTGATCGACTCTTCAACCAGATCCAGGCAAACACTTTTCTCAAGTGTGTTGGATAA
Source organism: Macellibacteroides fermentans (assembly GCF_013409575.1). Lineage (NCBI taxonomy): Bacteria > Pseudomonadati > Bacteroidota > Bacteroidia > Bacteroidales > Porphyromonadaceae > Macellibacteroides > Macellibacteroides fermentans. The sequence goes on from NZ_JACCCY010000008.1 coordinate 19,418, forward strand.
GCTCCAGCCCACAATGTAGCGGCTTTGCACATCCATGATGGCTGTTAGATACATAAACCCCTGTTTCATAGGAATGTAACTGATATCTATGGACCACACCTGATTTGTCTTTACAATATCAAGTCCCCGAAGCAGATAAGGGAGGATGTACTTGCGGGCACCCGGATTACTCAAGCTTTTTTGAGGATATTTGACCCGGATATTCATCAAGCGCATCAATCGTCGGATTCGTTTGTGGTTTATCTGAAATCCATTTAAACGAAGCATATCCTGCATCCCCAACACGCCACAAGTGGGATGTTCAATATGGTGCTTATCCATCTTTTGCATTATTTCCAAATTTTCAGGACTTTCTCCTATCGGTTTGTAATACAGTGTACTTCTTGGTATTTCCAATAATTCCGTTTGTGAACGAACGCTGAGCTCTTTATGCCTGGGATTTACAAGTTGTCTCATTTCTTTTTTAGACCGGCTCTCTTGCAGGCATCTGCTAAAAAATCCCGTTCGACGGTCAGGCGGCCGATCGTAGCATGTAGTTTTTGAATTTCCTCCTCACTGTCCTCTTTTTCAGCTGATCGAGCACCCTCAAAAACCTTGCTGCTGCCATTTAAAAACTCTTGTTTCCATTTACTGATCGTCATGGCACTTACTCCAAAGCGATGAACCAACTCACTTAGCGTTTCTTGTTCCTTTAAGGCTGAAATAGCAACCTTGGCCTTAAATTCGGCCGTGTAATGTGTTCTTTTCCCCATCTCTAAAATACTCTTTTTTGATTCAAATTAAACCCTTTTTATTCGACTTCACAAGTGGTCCAGGTTTTGGGGAGTATTATAGAATGATATCTCATTCAAAATAGGTTTGTCGTATGGTTGGGGTCTTTACTTTAGTAGTGTTTGTAATTCTTGTCTCCGTACTATCGTTTTCGATAGCGATCGCTTCACCGTTACAGTTTGTAAAATACACATAATTACCTTTGTCATAAAAACGGTACACTTTACAGCCATCATGTTCAAATAAATAATCCACTTTGTAAGTAGTGTTATTATCCGATGGAACCACAGCAATAGGCCTTGATATTGTACAAGAAAAGCAGATAAATCCCACCAATAGCAGGAGGCATGTTTTAATCATAATTTTCATACGCTGAATTTTTTATTCTGTTATTTAATACCATTACTTCAGTACCAAGAATCACGTTTACAAAATAAGCATCACCAATTTATAATCCAGAAAATCAATGTATTCAAAAGCAAATATACATTTATTGGAGAACTATTCGCATAAAATAGTAAAATAATAAATAATATATTTTATCAGTTGTAAAAAGGATGGATTCCAATTGCAAAATATGTCAATTATTTATTGTTATATAAAACAATTTACATTGCAATATATATGCAAACAGTCAAGAGTATCTGGTAATGTGAGAAAAGGCGTTAGTACAATTTCGCAGTTATAAACTCCTCGCAATAAAAGATAGAGCCATTGGAGCCTTGTTAATAAAGTTTTTAAATGCTACTTTAGAAGGAGGGAAGTCTTCTCAACTATAAGAATTAGAGTGTTAGGGTGAAAATAAGCGTAATTAATTTGCTCGTATGTAATATTTTTACAGTAATTCAGAGCTGTTTTTCTTTCTAACTATTAATTGTCTCCTCCAATCTTTCTCCGTTTTTACTTTCTTATTAACTAAATATCTTCATTGGCAATACCAAACGGGATATGAACTAATGGGATGTTTTTAATTGAGGTTTGATCTAAATGAATCATCTGATCATCAAAATATAAATGAGGCTTCATTACTTCTAATATCCTTGATTTATCGACTCCACCTAATAGAAACATTTCATCAACTTCAACGCCCCACTTATTTAATGTATTAATAGCTCTTTCGTGAGCAGGAGCATTACGTGCAGTTACAATTGCTGTTTTGAGTATTCTTTGATAATCTTTATTCTTTTGTCTATGGGTTGTTTCTAATCTCTGAAAAAAAGCTAATTTGGTAAAAAAGTCGGCTAATGGTCCAGCTTCTAATTCTTCAGAACTATGTTCTTTTTCATATTCATGGTATTTTTGAATACCATTTTGTTTATAAATTTTTTCTGCTTCGTCATTTGCTATAACTCCATCAAAGTCAAAAGCAACTCTAAGTTCAAAAGTTTCATCATCATGAATTTCATTTTGTAAGATTCTTCCCGCAGGCAAATTCGCTTTAATTGCTTCTTTTACATCATTTTCATTTGTTGCAAGAAATAATGAAATGTTAAATGCTGGAATATATTTAACAGCAGAACTTCCAGACATAAAAGCAGCTCTTGTGATATTTAACTCATATTGTCTAATTGAGTTGAAAATACGTACACCCGTTTCTGGACTATTTCTAGATAATAAAACGACCTCAACAGGTTTTTCTACATTATAAACATCATTAATACGAAGAAAACGCTTAATAAAAGGATATGCGACTCCTGTATTTAAAATGTCAGCTTTATGCTCATTTTGATATTGTCGGTACGCTTCTAAACCTTCGTTTTCAAAAATTTCATCTTCTTTTCGTAAGTCGAATAATGCATTAGATGATATTCCAACAACAAGTTTTTTTTCTATTGGGTAACCCATATTATTTATTAATGCGAATCAGTATTTGACATTGATTCATTTGTTTTAAACAATTAGATAAATGAATGCGATGGCTATTTTCCCCATCGTATGTATAAGAAGTCCAGATGTTGATCTGACCTTCATCGCTCTTTGAATATTTGTTTTCTCATTCAACCAGTTGAAGAAAGACTCTATGGGTTGTCTGACTTTAGAAACAGCCGTCGAAAATAAGTCTCTGTGGGCTTTCTCTCTTTGAGTAATTACGGGCTCTTCAGCCTTAATAGCTTTTACGGGAGTTAGCATATCCAGACCTATTTCCCTGTGTTTTTCTCCCCAAAAAGAGAAATCGGAGTAGATTTTATCGGCAAAGATACTTCTATTGGTCAGGCTGTCTGCTGCTTCTGTTTTAAGTACCGTCAAATCGTTCTCTGCCGCAGATGAAAGTATCAACATCTCAGGGAATGGAATAGTTCCTTTCCTTCTGAAAGCTAACGTGTGGAGTTTCAAACCAAAGTAGTACATATTTTTGGTAGAGCAGTAGCCTTTTGTTGCAATTTCTGTAGCCACTTTTCCTGTTTTATTCTTTCCTTTGCAGGTAACAATTGGCATGGAATCGATCAGTGATGTCATATTGTCGCAATCTTCTGGTTTAAAGGATGTAATGAGATGCTTTACGAGTTCATTAATTGCCTCACTTAACAGGTTCAATCGATAATTGAACGTCTGATAAGAAGGTAGACAAGGAAACCAAGAAAGCAAATATTCTTTAGTGAATGTATGTATCTCTTTGATACTGAAGTAGCGTTGATAAGCTCCACAGAACAGGTATACAGTAAGCAGTTCCTGGTCGGTGAAGATAGGAGTTGCATTATTACTGAATCTCTGACAACAAAATTTCAGTGAAGACTCATAGATATCGCAGATATACATATATATTTTTATAAGCTTAAGTTCTTTCTCCTTGGGAATCATAATTAGAAAAATGAGTGGTTTTATTCTTCTAAGATACTGATTTCCAGGGAGATTAAGAAATATTTTAATGTAATAATAAACTGTATAACAACATTTTAACTAAATGAATCAGCAAGTGATTTCAACTACTGATTCGCATTATTAATAATTATATTTAGTGTTTATGATTTTATCCTATAAACAAGGCCCTATTTTCAGTCACTTAACCTCATTAACGATTATTATGAGATTCTCTACTGAATAAATTATCTATATAATTTTATTCTTTAAAAGTTGAGTTTCCAATTTATATGCGCTCATTCTGAAAACAGAAATGATTACTAATGGGTTGTGTGACAAAGATAGTTATTCTTATAATTACAACAAGTACCTTTGATGTTTTATGTGAAAAGTCAGATAAAGATTAAGAAATATAGTATTTCAATAGCGGTGACATTTTAAGATTATAAAATGCGTCCTCTCAAAACAGGTTTCCTTACCCCAAGATCTCAGCCGGTAGATAATTTTTTTCGTTGGGGGAGGATTTGTAATAAACCGATAACATATATCTATTTAAGATGAAGAATCTGAATTTCATTCCTATATGTTTAGTTTTTCAAACATATAGAAATGAACTTTTAAATATATAAGGTTGGAAAGACAAACATATAGGATTGAAAATCAACTTATGTATTTTAAATTTTCTTAGAGGGGTTGGTTAATATGATCTGAGGGGATTTATTTTAAATCTTAACCCCTCAACAAATCAATAAAGAACTCCGAACACAGAAAGAAAATGCCAATGAGCAGCATTCACTACCATCCTTGCTTTAAATATACCTTAAACATGGTATTGGGGGCGAATGGGATGGGGGTTACCTTTGCAATCATTACAAGGTTGTTGCTTTAGGGCTTTTAGATTGTTTAGGTTTTGTCTTCAGGGCAAAGGATTGTTTTAGGTTTTATTTACGAATTTAATTGATGTGCTATGGATTTTTCAACAATGGCTATACACGAGGGGCAGGCTCCGGATGCGGCTACAGGTGCTACTGTAGTGCCTGTTTACCAGACTTCGACATTTACCCAACAGGGGATTGGCGAACACAAGGGTTTTGAATACAGCCGGCTGAGCAACCCCACGCGTACAGCGCTTGAGGTGTCGCTCGCTGCTTTGGAGCATGCACGCTACGGTCTTGCCTTCGCCTCGGGTATGGCGGCCGAACATGCTGTTTTTTCATTGCTCAACCCCGGCGACCATATCGTTACCGTTGCCAATGTGTACGGCGGGACGGTGCGTTTGTTTGAACGGTTGTTTTCGCGTTACGGTATTACCTTTTCGTATGTGGAGGGGAGTGATGCGCAGGAGTTTGAAGGGGCCATTGGCAGCAACACGAAGCTGATCTGGCTGGAAACGCCTACCAATCCGTTGCTTACAATTGTGGATATCGAGGCGGTGGCCGCCATTGCCCGGGCACGCGGTGTGTTGCTGGCGGTGGATAATACCTTTGCCTCGCCCTATTTTCAGCGTCCGCTGGAGCTGGGGGCGGATATTGTGGTGCAGAGTACTACCAAGTATATTGCGGGGCACTCGGATGTGATAGGCGGTGCGGTGTTGCTGAATGATGCGTCTATTTATGAGGAGCTTCGGTTTTTCCAGAATACGATTGGTGCCATTCCCGGTCCGCAGGATGTATGGCTTACCTTGCGGGGTGTAAAGACTCTGGCGGTACGTATGCGTCAGCACGAAGCGAATGCCTTTGCTGTTGCCCGTTTTCTGCAGGATCATCCCAGGGTGAGTCAGGTCTATTTCCCGGGGTTGCCCCAACATCCCAATCACGAGGTGGCACGCAGGCAGATGAGTGGCTTCGGGGGGATGGTGTCGTTCCGCCTGAAGGAGGGCAACCGCGAGTCGGTAAATGCTTTTGTTAAGAAGTTAAAGGTATTTTCCCTGGCCGACAGTCTGGGTGGGGTGGAGTCGCTGGTGTGCTTCCCCATGGTGATGACGCACGATGCGGTGCCAGAAAAACAGCGGCTGGAGTTGGGTATAACCGGCGACTTACTGCGTCTTTCCATCGGTATTGAGGGAGTGGATGATCTGTTGGCCGACCTGAAACAGGCTTTGGCCTGATTTACGCAAGGAAACGGACCGCGAAACTGCTGCATTGCTGGTTTCAGGATGGCTTGTGTAAGAAGTTTGAGGAGCCGTTGAACCAATCGGGGGCTTGGATAGTTATAGTATTATTTCAAACTAATTGAAAACGATATGAGTGTACCGCATTTAACTACTGCCGACTATGAACAGAAGGTGGGCGATTATAAGAACGTTGATAAATGGAGTTTCAAGGGTGAAAGGCCTTGTCTGGTGGATTTTTATACTACCTGGTGTGTCTATTGCAAAAACCTGAACCCGATTCTGGACGACCTGAAAAAGGAATTTGCCGGAAAGGTGGATTTCTACAAGGTGGATCTTGATAAAGAGCCTAAGCTGGAAGAGGCTTACAACATCCGTACGGTGCCTACTTTATTGTTGTGCCGCGCCGATGGTTCTTACAAACAGATGCTGGGAACGGTTTCAAAACTGGAACTTAAAAATATTATAGAAAAAGAGTTGCTTTAATGGTTTATCCGGATGCGCCGGATCGTTTAAAGAATATGGCTTACCCTATTACACTGTAATACGGTAAGCTCCTTTTTTTAATATTATTATCTAAAATGGTGAATATCGGGTGCAAACGGGGTTGTTTTTTTATTGCAAACTTTAAATAAAAAAATTACCTTTGCGGCAATTTTAGAATTGCAAGAATAAATAAATAGATATGAGTAAAAAATTTGCTGAATATTCAAAGTTTGACTTGTCGGGTGTGAACAAAGAGGTGTTGAAAAGATGGGCCGAAGGCGATATCTTTCACAAGAGTCTTGAAATCCGGGAAGGTGCCCCTTCATTTGTATTTTATGAAGGTCCGCCCTCTGCAAACGGAATGCCGGGTATTCACCACGTTATTGCTCGTTCTATAAAAGATATTTTCTGCCGTTACAAAACCATGAAGGGTTTTCAGGTGAAACGTAAGGCAGGTTGGGATACGCATGGTCTGCCCGTAGAACTGGGTGTGGAAAAGGCTTTGGGTATCACCAAGGAAGATATTGGAAAGAAGATTACTGTAGCCGAGTACAACGCCGCATGCCGCAAGGATGTGATGAAGTTTACCAAAGAGTGGGAAGATCTTACCAACAAGATGGGTTACTGGGTGGATATGGATGATCCGTATATCACCTACGATAACCGCTATATCGAGACTTTATGGTATCTGCTGAAGGAGCTCTACAAGCAGGAGATGCTTTACAAGGGGTATACCATTCAGCCCTATTCGCCGGCTGCCGGTACGGGCTTGAGTACCCACGAGCTGAATCAGCCGGGCTGCTACAAGGATGTAAAGGATACAACCTGTACGGCTCAGTTTAAGATAATTGATCCCAAACCGGAGATGGCGGCCTTTGGCGAGGCTTTCTTCCTGGCGTGGACAACCACTCCGTGGACCTTGCCATCCAATACGGCTTTGTGTGTGGGACCGAACGTAACCTACGTGGCTGTTCAGTCTTACAATCCGTATACGGGTATGCCGATGACGGCTGTTTTGGCTAAGGATCTGGTGGCTGCTTACTTTAATGTGAAGGCAGAGGGAATTGCCCTGGCCGATTACAAGGTGGGCGACAAGCTGATTCCTTACCAGATTGTGGGTGAGTGGAAGGGTACCGAACTGGCTGGTATGAAATACGAGCAGCTTGTTCCCTGGGTGAATCCGGGTGAAGGTGCTTTCCGTGTGATTACAGGCGATTTTGTTACCACCGAAGATGGTACGGGTATCGTTCATATCGCGCCTACCTTTGGTGCGGACGACGACCGTGTGGCCAAGGCCAACGGGGTGCCTCCGTTGATGATGGTGGACAAAGAGGGTAACCAGCGTCCGATGGTGGATCTGACAGGTAAATTCTATCTGCTTGAAGAGTTGGATCTGGACTTTATCGATGGCCAGATGGACAAGGAGCTGTATGCTATCTATGCCGGTCGTTTCGTTAAGAATGCCTACGATCCGGAGCTTACGGATGCGGATGCTACCCTGGATATCGACCTCAGTGTGATGCTGAAACAGCAGAACCGTGTGTTCCGTATCGAAAAACATATTCACAATTATCCGCATTGCTGGCGTACAGATAAGCCTGTTTTGTATTATCCGCTGGATAGCTGGTTTATCAAGACTACCGCTTGCCGCGAACGGATGATCGAACTGAATAATACAATTAACTGGAAACCGCAGAGCACCGGTACGGGCCGTTTTGGCAAGTGGCTGGAAAATCTGCAGGACTGGAACTTAAGCAGAAGCCGCTACTGGGGTACTCCGCTGCCTATCTGGCGTACAGAGGATGGCACGGAAGAGAAGTGCATCGGTTCGGTGGAAGAGCTTTACAATGAGATAGAAAGGTCTGTGAAGGCGGGCTTCATGGAAAGCAACCCGTATAAGGGTTTCGTTCCGGGTCAATACGATAAGGAGAATTACGATAAGATAGATTTGCACCGTCCGTATGTAGATGATATTATCCTGGTAAGTAATTGCGAGGGTAAGCCTATGAAACGTGAAACGGACCTGATTGATGTTTGGTTCGACTCGGGTGCGATGCCCTATGCCCAGATTCATTATCCGTTCGAGAACAAGGATGCGCTGGATAAGGGTTTTGTATATCCGGCCGACTTTATCGCAGAGGGTGTGGATCAGACCCGTGGTTGGTTCTTTACCTTGCATGCGATTGCTACCATGGTGTTCGACAGTGTGGCTTACAAGGCTGTAGTGTCTAACGGTCTGGTGCTGGATAAGAATGGTAACAAGATGTCTAAGCGGCTTGGCAATGCGGTGGATCCGTTCGAAACTATCGAACAGTACGGCTCGGATCCGCTTCGCTGGTATATGATTACCAACGCCTCTCCGTGGGATAATATTAAGTTTGACGTGGACGGCATCGAAGAGGTGCGCCGCAAATTCTTCGGTACATTGTATAATACCTACTCGTTCTTTGTGCTGTATGCCAACGTGGACGGGTTTGATTACAAGGAGGCCGACGTACCCATGGAGGAACGTCCGGAAATTGACCGCTGGATTTTGTCGCTGCTCAATTCGCTGGTAAAGGATGTGGATGGTTTCTATGATACATACGAGCCTACACGTGCCGGTCGCGCCATATCCGATTTTGTAAACGACAACCTGAGCAACTGGTACGTACGTTTGAACCGCCGCCGTTTCTGGGGTGGGGGAATGACTACCGATAAGCTTTCGGCATACCAGACGTTGTATATCTGTCTGGAAACGGTTGCCAAATTGATGGCGCCTATCGCTCCGTTCTATGCGGATCAGCTTTTTACAGACTTGATTGCCGTAACGGGCCGCGATAAATCCGAGTCTGTTCACCTGGCCGACTTCCCTGTTTGCAACGAGGCGTGGGTTGACAAAGACCTGGAAGAGCGTATGCAGCTGGCACAGTCTATCTCGTCTATGGTATTGGCTTTGCGCAGAAAGGTGAACATCAAGGTTCGTCAGCCGCTGCAGGCTATCATGGTTCCGGTGGCCGATGCTCATCAGCAGGCGGCAATCGAACTGGTGAAGAACCTGATTCTGAACGAGGTGAATGTGAAGGAGCTTACCTTTGTGGATAATGCCGCCGGTATTTTGGTGAAACGTATCAAACCTGACTTCAAGAAGTTAGGTCCGCGTTACGGAAAGGTGATGAAACAGCTTGCTGCAGCAATCCAGGCTATGACGCAGGAAAACATCCAGCAGTTTGAAGCTACGGGAAGTTTTGCCTTCGATATCGATGGTCAGCAGGCCGTTGTGGAGTTGGCCGACGTAGAGGTGATCTCGGAAGATATTCCGGGCTGGTTGGTGGCCAACGAAGGTCGTCTGACGGTTGCCCTGGACATTACCGTTACCGAAGAACTTCGTCTGGAAGGTTTGGCCCGCGAGCTGGTAAACCGGATACAGAACATCCGTAAGTCCAGCGGTTTCGATATAACAGACAAGATCACGATCGCCGTTTTATCGTCCGAAGACATGGATCCGGCCATCCGCGCCTACAGCTCATACATTGCCGGTCAGGTACTTGCCGAATCTATTGAGATTGCAGATGTGGTGAGCGATGGAACCGAACTTGATTTCGAAGAATTCAAATTAACTGTAAAAGTTGAGAAGGCTTGAAATAATAAGTAAATTAGCATATCACTTTTGTTGCAGCAAATAATATTTTACGTATATTTGAGCTGTTACAGGGTGAAAGAAAATAATAGTATTGTTGAACCATAAATTAATGAACCATGGCAGAAAAGACTAGATATTCGGATGCAGAACTTGAGGAGTTCAAAGCAATTATACTCGATAAGTTAGACATCGCGAAGAAAGATTATGAGTTGTTACGCTCGGGGGTTACAAACTCGGACGGTAACGATGTTGCCGATACTTCTCCTACATTTAAAGTGTTGGAAGAGGGGGCTGCTACGCTTTCAAAAGAAGAGGCCGGCAGATTGGCACAACGTCAGATGAAGTTTATTCAAAGTCTGCAGGCTGCCCTGATCCGTATCGAAAACAAAACGTATGGTATTTGCCGCGAAACCGGTAAATTGATTCCTAAAGAGAGATTACGTGCTGTACCGCATGCTACGTTAAGCATCGAAGCAAAACAGGGCGGCGTACGGTGATTGAATTTTAAGAGATAATTCACAATTCGGCAAGCAGGCAGACAGATTGTTTTGCAAGTTTGTCGAATTGTTTTTTGCGAAACAGGTAATTATAAACAAACAATGAAGTATTCCAAAGGGTGGGGCGCAGTGCTGATTATTTTGATTCTGCTAACTGCCGATCAGGCGCTTAAGATCTGGATTAAAACGCACATGCAATTGCATGAAAGTATTGAAATTACAAAGTGGTTTTATCTTTACTTCACCGAAAATCCGGGTATGGCTTTCGGCATCGAGGTGATTGGTAAACTTTTCCTTTCCGTATTCCGGATCATTGCTGTTGGTTTTATTGGCTATTATCTGTATGGATTGGTAAAGAAAAACTATAGCTTCCGCTTTATTGCCTGTATCGCGCTGATCTGGGCCGGAGCCATGGGGAATATTATCGATTCAATCTTTTACGGAGTGGTGTTCGACCATAGTTATGGTCAGGTTGCCACCTTTATGCCCGCCGGAGGAGGTTACGAGACCTGGCTGCACGGAAAGGTTGTGGATATGTTTTATTTCCCTATTGTGCAGACCGTAATGCCCGAATGGGTGCCTGTATGGGGTGGAGAGGAGTTTGTGTTTTTCCGTCCTATCTTCAACCTGGCTGATTCGGCGATTTGCGTAGGGGTATTCGTGTTGCTGATATTTTATCGTCATACCTTGTCCGAAAGTCTTGCAAAAGAAACAAAAGCTACAGAAACGCATGCGTAGTAAACTTTCAAGATATAGTTTTGCTTTTCTTACATCGTTGGCTTTAATTGCTTGCAGCAAAGTGCCCGAGGGCATTCTGAAAGAGAAGGAGATGCAGGCGGTTATGGTGGACGTATACCTTGCCGAGGCCATGATTGGTACGGATTACCTGAAATATAAAGAGGATGCTTCCAAGCAGGCGCTTTACGAGTCGGTTTTCCGTAAACATAATACCACCCAGGCTGTATACGACAGTTCCATCGTATGGTATGGAAAGAATCTGAAAATCTACATGGAGGTGTACGACGGTGTGCTGGCCGAAATAGACAGCCGCACCAAAGCATTGGGCGATGTTCAGGCCAATGCCGGTCCTGCTACCGAACGTGATTCGTTAAATATATGGCCACGCCGTCCGTTTATCACCTTCGAAGGTGTACAGGGTGGGCTTGTGTCGTACCAGATAAAGCCCGAGGTTCCCTACGGATCGGGCAGTACATTTGTGCTGGGCCTCAATGTGTGGGGAATTCATAACGGGATGAAGCATTATCCCGAAATAAAACTGAGTGTGGTGCAGCTGGATACTACGGTGAATGTAGTCCGGACGATTACCCGCGACGGATACCATCAGGTGGTGCTTCGTTCGCTGCCGGCCCGACAGGTGCAGCAGGTGTACGGCTACATCCGGATGCTTACTCCCGATACCCGTGTGCATAAGGTGTATGTTGACAGTCTGACTCTGATGAAGTACAATTACGGTACGGAGGTGATTACTCCACAGGAGCTTCCTGCAGATTCTGTAGTCGTAAAAGGCACGCCGGCCGATTCCGTACATACCGATTCCATGCATTCTGATTCCATGCTTAAAAAGAGACCCTTGCGTGTGAGCCCCAAGCTTGCCAAGAGTCCGGTTAATTGATTTCCGTGAAAAGATTTGCTGCAAATTATATTGCTTGCCAGTCTGTAGACAGACTGCATTATGTGGAGGTGACGTCCGGGTCCGTTCTGAATGGGGTATTCCCTTTGGAAAAGGAGCTGGCCGGCACCTCTTTCCTTAACGGCGTTATCTGGGTGGTACCTGCTGCCTTAGGGTGGGAGGTAGCGGATGTATGGAGCAGGCTGACTGCCATTCACCAACAGATGCCCGATGCCAGCGTGCCGGAGATGCTGAAAGAGCTTATCGGCACTTCGGCTGTACCTGCAGTAGGGGAACAGATAGCCATCGTTGAAAAATCTAAACTAATTCAGGATAGCAGTAACAACGAGCAGCTAGCTTCTGATCAAGCAGCTGTATCCATAGAGGACGAGCTGCCAGCTTTCCTTGAAAGTTCTATATTGGATCAGGATGGGATCAATAACGAGCAGCCAGCTACTTATCTACCTGTACAAGGTAAGTCCGTTTCTTTATTTCTGATTAAGGGGATAAGCCTGTCTGCGGCGGAATTCGGCGCAGATAACAGCAGTGGCAATCGCTACGTTGAGGGACTCTGAGGTTTCTCTTCCTTCGGGGAAGTTGGGGATGTAGAGCTTTTCGTTGATTAGTGCCTCGATACCCAGACGGATTCCCTTGCCTTCGTTTCCCATCACCAGGATGCCGTTGCTGCCTTCAAACTGCTTCGTATACATGTTTTCTCCATCCAGGAAGGTTCCGTAAAGAGGAGCTGTCTGCTGTTTAATATAGGCTTCCAGATCGGTATAATGTACCTGTACATGGCACAGGGCGCCCATGGTGGCTTGTACTACCTTGGGACTGTATACGTCTACTGTGTCCATACTGCAGACAATGTGCTCTATCCCGAACCAGTCGGCCATCCGTATGATGGTACCCAGGTTGCCCGGGTCTTGTACGCCGTCGAGGGCGAGTACGAGGGATTGCGACGGACAAACATCTTCCAGTCTGTATTCCGGTTGTTTGAATACGGCCAGTACATCCTGGGGCGTTTTAAGGAAACTGGCTTTACGCAGGTCGTCATCGTCGGCCTCCAGCAATTCCTTGGTGGGGATGTTTCCCTGGGTGGCCATCCACGAGGGTTTGGCGATAATTAGTTCGCACGGGAATGCACCCATCATGTCGGACACCATTTTGTTTCCTTCTGCCACAAACGTTTGGTACTCGTTGCGGTATTTCTTCATCTCGAGGGAGCGGATATACTTGACTTTCGACTTACTCAGCATCTTTTTTCTTTTTACAAAACAAATGTACAGGAAATAATTTAAATCAAGTACATTTGTAGCTTAAAAGGTAGCAGAATGAAGGGATTGTTTCGTGTCCTCTTTGCGATGGGTTTTTGCCTCTATCTTACAGGTTGTAGTACTACAAGGCATGTTAAGGAGGGTGATTATCTGCTCGATAAAGTGGAGATTGTATCAGATAATGAAGATTTTAAAAGTGCGAACCTTAGTTCGTACCTTGCACAGCAACCAAATTTCAAGGTGTTTGGTCTGCTTAAATGGCCTCTGCACGTATATAACTGGGCCGGAAAAGATGATAAATGGGTAAATAAATTATTGCGTCGCTTCGGCGAGGCGCCTGTGTTGCTGGATACCGTGCTGGTGGATCAGTCGGAAGAGGAGCTCAGACGTTATTTTGTGAACAAAGGGTATGTGCATGCCCGGGTGGATGCCTCGATTGATACCAGCAAAAGCAAGAAAGCTGTGGTTAAGTACGAGGTTATCACCCACGAGCCGTACCGTATCCGTAACTATAGCATGGATATAAGCGATACGACCATTAACCGTATTGCCCATATGCAACAGCCCCGCCGTCCGCGGTTTGCCTCTCCGTTCCGTGCCGTTCCCGAAGATTTTACTCCGTTGGTGAAGGAGGGGAGTCTGTTTGACCGCGATGTGCTGGATGCCGAGCGTCAGCGCCTTACGTCGCTGCTGCGCCGAAGGGGGTATTTTGCCTTCAACCGCGATTATATTTCGTATAAAGCCGATAGTGCCTTTAACAAGCAGGTGGTGGATCTGAGTCTGCAGGTAAATCCGATACTTCAGAAAACGGCTTCGGGCGAGGTTATTTCGATGCCTCACAGCCGGTATTATATAAATGATGTCTTTGTGGAGACCGATTACGATCCGATCAACCAGGATGCCTCTGTTGCCTCCGGGCCCAAGGATACGGTGAAGATAGGTAATATGGCTGTTCTGTACGGAGCAGACGGGCGTGTGATTCGTCCCTCTGTATTGCGTAAGAATGTCTATATCATGCCCGGAACGTTGTATAACGAGCGTACGGTGGAGCAGACGTATGCATCGTTCTCTGCCTTGCGGGCGCTTAAGAATGTAAATATCCGCTTTTCGGAGTTCCTGGAAAACGATACGATGAAGCTCAATTGTACCATTCTTACCACACCGGCCAAACCGCAATCAGTGGGGGTGGACCTGGAGGGTACCAACTCGGCGGGCGACTTTGGGTTTGCCACCAGCTTGAATTACCAGCACCGGAACTTGTTTAAAGGTGCGGAGGTGTTCTCTGCCAAGGTGCGCGGTGCCTACGAGTCTCTTTCCGGCGGCTTTGCCCAGGATTATTTCGAGTATGGTGGTGAGGCCTCCATCACCTTCCCCGAATTCCTGTTTCCTTTTGTGGGTTACGATATGCGACGTAAACTACGTGCCAGCTCGGAGCTGAAGGTGAGTTACAACTACCAGACCCGTCCGGAATACAGCCGTACCCTTTTATCCGGAGGGTGGAGCTATATATGGCAGGAGCGGGCCAATAGTCAGGGACGCCACGTATTCAAACTGCTGGATGTGGATTATATGTACCTGCCACGCATCAACCAGGCCTTTAAAGACTCGCTTCCCGAGTCGACCCGACTATACAATTATTCCGACCAGTTTATAATGGGATCGGGGTACACCTATTCGTTTACCAATTACAACCCGTTGTTTAAACAACGCAACACCCATTCGCTGCGGGCTTCGGTGGAGTTGGCCGGTAACATGCTTTACGGTTTGTCCAAGCTTACCAAGGCCAGCAAGGACGAGAATGGCATCTATAATCTGTTTGGCATTAATTATGCCCAGTTTGTGAAGGCCGACTTCGATTTCAGTAAGAGCATCGTGCTGGACGAGCGTAACTCCATCGCTTACCGTATCGGTGCGGGCGTAGGGTTCCCCTACGGCAATGCGGAGATGCTTCCTTTCGAGCGCCGCTACTTCTCCGGAGGTGCCAACAGTGTTCGCGGATGGTCGGTTCGCCGGTTAGGTCCGGGTAGCATGGCTGTAACCGATTCTACCTCCTTCTTCAACCAGTCCGGCGACGTGCGGTTGGATTTGAGTGTGGAGTATCGAAGTAAACTCTTCTGGAAATTTGAGATGGCAGCCTTTGTAGATGCTGGAAATATCTGGACAATCCGTCCGTATTCGTTCCAGGACAAAGGAAATTTCGATTTTTCCAGATTTTATAAAGAGATTGCACTTTCTTATGGTTTGGGATTGCGTGTGGATTTCGATTTCTTCCTAATCCGTTTTGATACAGGATTTAAGGCATACAATCCGCAGGAGACAGGCAAGGAGCGATGGGCCATATTGAAACCCAATTTTACCAATAACTTTGCCTGGCACTTTGCTGTAGGGTATCCTTTCTGATAAAAAAGTGCCTAATCCATTTGGTTATTCCAATAAAAGCGTTACCTTTGCACCGCAATACAGCAAACAAGGATGGTCGGGTAGCTCAGCTGGATAGAGCAACAGCCTTCTAAGCTGTGGGTCATGGGTTCGAATCCCATCCTGATCACTGAAATAGAGAACTGATAATAAACTGTAAATTAAGCAGTTAAATTATCGGTTCTCTTTGTTTATACGCAAAACTGGATAATTTAAACGCACTTAAAAACACTCGAATTATACGACTATTTGCACTTCTGCTCACAAATAGCTCACTATAACTTACAAATAACTTACACTAAAATGGCAACTATAAGAGCTTGTAATATTAATTTGAATAATAATGATCTCACGTTATTAGTTTTTGCAGCCATTTATTTTTGTATTAAAATATTTAGTTTAGTTTTGCACGTGGTTTAGAATTCCATTAATCATTTTTAACGTTCTGCTTATGTTTGAAAAGATCCTGAGTTTTTTCGGGGGGGAGATGTTGCATCGTGTTTCACGCAATGCAAAGTCGCTCATTCTACTTGTCCCCTTTCTTACCCTTTCGTGTACATCGGAAGATGTTGTTTCGGATGATAGTTCGGTAGCTGTGTATTCAACCTTGTCGGGTGAAGAACAAAAGATCTGGGACTATTTTATTAAGTACAATCACTGTACTTCGGTTGTTACAACCGGAATTATACGTAATGAAGCCGGCGCTCAGCCTGTTGGAGGTTACGACGACGTGAAGTTGCGTTTTAGTTTTACGGGAAAAGAGTTTACGATAGATGGTCTCGGTAAATTCAACCCCGAAGTTGGTAAAGGTATTCCTTTGGAAGATCTTAAGCTGCTTACCCTGGTGTATCTGCGTAAAGGCACCTGCCCGCAGGAAACAGATGCAATGTTTAAGGATGCCAACATCGATACGGAGATGACTCCTTCGAGATTAAAGATCAACTACACCGGAACAGGTGAGTTTGAAAGTGCATTTATCTATTACGAAGGCATTCCGTCTAAAACAAATCCCGGCGTAAATTACACAATCGACTTTGAAGTATTCTGATTTATCGCAAAGACGGTAGTCTTAAAAATACACCCTGAAACGTGTGGATGAATAAATAGAAAGTCCCGGTAGGAATTCGGTTTCCTGCCAGGACTTTTTTATTTGGTATTATGTAATATCAGAGACTCTTTGTAATCTCGTCGATGTAGTTGAGCAATTCCTCTTTACCCTCTTTCTTTTCTGACGAGGTAAGCAGGATAGGAGGGAGCTCCTCCCAGCTTTCGAGCAGCTTCTTGGTGTAAGCGTTCAGCTTTTCACGCAGCTTGCCTCCACCCAGCTTGTCTATTTTGGTGAAAACAATGGAAAAAGGAATTCCATTCTCGCCCAGCCACTCCATAAACTCGAGGTCGATTTTCTGCGCTTCGAGTCGGCAGTCCAGTAAAACAAACAGGTTGGTGAGCTGTTCGCGCTCCAGGATATAGTCTTCGATGATTCTGCGGATGTTCTCGCGTCCCTCTTTACCCCGTTGGGCATAACCATAGCCCGGAAGGTCCACCAGATACCACGAATCGTTGATGATGAAGTGGTTGATAAGCTGAGTCTTACCCGGTTTGGAGGAGGTCATAGCCAGCCCTTTCTTCCCTGTTATCATGTTGATGAGAGACGATTTGCCTACATTAGACCGCCCGATAAAGGCATATTCGGGCATTTTGCTTTCCGGACATTTCCTTACATCGGTATTACTTACTACAAATTCAGCACTTTTAATTTCCATTATCGTGTATGTTATTTTTTGTTTTACTTGTTGTGAGCCATAATCCCATAAAGGTAAGCAGCCCGTTTATCATTAAAATCTCGTATCCGAACCGGTATCCGGTATAGGCGAATACAAGCTTGTCCGCCACATAACAAATAACCGGCGAAGCGATACATATATAGGGAACCAGCTTGTCGCGGGGAACCATCCTGGTAAACAGTCCGAACGAAAACAATCCCAGCAAGGGGCCGTAGGTATACGATGCAATCATGTAGATGGCATCAATCACGCTTCGGTTGTTTATGGCCTTAAAGATAATAATAATCAGGGCAAATAACACAGAAATAAGTAAATGAACTTTCAATCGTGTCTTTTTTGCCTTTTGAGCCTCCTCCTTATGAATGCCCAGAATATCCACACAGAAGGTGGTGGTGAGGGCTGTTAGGGCCGAATCCGCACTGGAAAAGGCCGCTGCAATGATCCCTATGGTGAAGAAGATAAGAATGCTTTCGCCCAAAATACCCGATGTGCAGTACATGGGCAGTATGTCGTCGTTAAGAGCTGGCAGAGCTATGTTAAGCCTGCCGGCCAGGGTGAGCAGCAACACGCCCAGCGAGAGGAACAGAAAGTTTACGGGCGTAAAGGCAAAGCCGTACCAGTACATGTTTTTCTGCGATTCTTTCAGGGTTTTGCAAGACAGATTTTTCTGCATCATGTCCTGGTCCAGGCCCGTCATAACGATTACAATGAATATTCCGCTCAGAAACTGCTTTATAAAGTGCTGGGTACTGTGCCAGTCGGAGAATTCGAAGATGCGGAAATGCGGACTCTCAATCAGTGTCTGTACCAGTCCACGACTGTCTGTGTGCATCACATCCTTCACCTGCCATATAATGACGATCAGCATGGCGATAAAGCAGATGGTCTGCAGGGTGTCGGTCCAGATGATTGTCTTCACCCCACCTCTGTAGGTATAGAGCCATATCAGCAGGATGCTTCCGGCCACGGTAACCCCAAAGGGGATGTTCCAGGCGGCAAACACGTAGGTCTGTAAGATAAGCACCACCAGATACAATCGGGCGGCGGCCCCTATTGTTTTAGAAAGCAAAAAGAAAGAGGCGCCGGTTTTGTAAGCTCTGTTGCCCATCCGGCTCTCCAGATAGGTGTATATGGAGGTAAGATTCAGTCGGTAGTAAAGCGGGAGCAGTACTTTGGCTACGATGATATAACCAAAGAAAAACCCGAAAACCATCTGCATGTAGGTCATATCCATCCCCCTTACCATCCCCGGAACCGATACGAAGGTAACGCCGGATATGGAAGTGCCTATCATACCCAGGGCAACGATGTACCAGGGAGATTTGCGGTTGCCCAGAAAAAAGGCCTCGTTACCCGATCCCTTTTTCCCCGTAATGGAGGCGATTAGCAGCAGCAGGCCGAAATAGGCGGCAATGATAAGTAAAATAATGTAACTGTTCATTACGGTATTTTTTGAATGGATGCAAAGGTAATAAAATACTTTTACTATCTTTGAGGAAATCAATCACACCGGTTATGAAGAAACAACACCTCAACGTAGTCATACAGCTTATGATTTGGCTGGCCTTGTTTATTCTGCAGATTATTTTGCTTCCCAGCTGGGGTAAGTTCCCCACCATTTTTGATGATATCAGTTTTTACAGAACCATCATTCCCGAAGATATTCTGATATTTTGTATCTTTTATCTCAATTATCTGGTACTGGTCCCCAATCTGTTAGGTAAACGGCGTAAGGGATTGTATATTCTGGCTTCGATCTTAATATTCGGCTTGTTCCTTTTCTTTCCGGTTTTCCTCGACTTCTTCTTTGGTATTAAATACCACGGTCGTTTCGGTAATCCTAAAATCATGAATCTCTGGTTGGGCTTTGTGGGCCTGATGATCCTTGGAATCAGTCTGGGGATGCGCAGTGTGCAGGAGTGGCTTAGAGCCGAGCAACGCAACAGAGAGATGGAATACCGGCGTACGCTGACGGAGCTCAGGTCGTTGAAGACGCAGATCAATCCGCATTTTCTGTTCAATACACTCAACACCATCTATGCCCTTTCGTTGAAGAACTCGGAAAATACCTCCACTGCCATACTCCGCTTGTCTACCATGATGCGCTACGTGCTGAGTGATGCGAAAAATGATTTCGTTCCTCTCGAAAAAGAGGTCGAATACATCGAACAGTATATTGAACTGCAGAAGTTACGTTCTACCGACAAGCTGGAGCTGGATGTTTGCATTAAAGGCGATTATACATCGGCACAGATCGCCCCTCTCATCCTTATTCCGTTTATTGAGAATGCCTTTAAGTATGGGGTGAGCAACCACGAAACGTCTCCTATATCGTTGTATTTGTTTGTAGAAGAAGACCGGCTTTTGTTCGAGATGCACAACAAGAAGTTTAAATCGGAACCGGTACGGGTTTCCGGCGAAGGTATCGGTATTGCCAATACCACGCGGCGGTTGCAATTACTTTACCCCAAACGGCATAAATTGAAAATAGAGGAAAAAGACAACAGCTATAACGTACGCCTCGAGATTAAACTGAAGGGAGAACAGTACCCCTTGGAGCCAACTTTAGGAAACGAATAGAAGGAATGAAAGATATTCACATAAAACGTAAGAATACCGGTAAATGGCTCCGGAGCTGAACTTGAGGGTGTATAGATAATAGATAGTTGTAATTACTAAATATGGATTCCATGAAGATTGCATGCATTATTGTTGATGACGAGCCCCTGGCGCTGGACGTACTATCGTCTTTGATTGCCCGGGTTCCTTATCTTGTTCTTGAGGGGCAGTATACCGACCCGTTCCTTGCCATGGAACATCTGCGAAAGCATCCGGTGGATTTGTTGTTTGTAGATATCCAGATGCCCGACATTACGGGGATTGAGCTGGTGCGTACCCTTACTAACCCTCCGAAGGTTGTTTTTACTACGGCTTACAGCTCGTATGCTGTGGAAGGGTTCAAACTGAACGCCATGGATTATCTGCTTAAGCCGATCTCGTTCGACCGCTTCCTTACTGCCGTAAACAGGGTGAGGGATTACCTGGAACTCTCCCGGGCAGCCCAGGAAGGGATTCAGACGGAAGAGAAGAAAGTGCCCGACTATATGTTCGTAAAGTCCAACTACAAGGATGTGAAAATCAACTTTAGCGACATACTCTATATAGAAGGTTGCGAAGACTATATCCGGATTCATACCACTACGAAGAAGGTGATGACTCTCCTGAGCATGAAGAATGTGATGGAGAAGCTTCCCGAGCAGCAATTTATACGTATCCATCGTTCTTTTATCGTTGCCATGGATAAGATAGAAAGTAAAAGCAACGAACGGATTACGATTGGAAAAGAGTCATTACCTATCGGATCTTCCTATCTAAATGAAG
Organism: Macellibacteroides fermentans; assembly: GCF_013409575.1. NCBI lineage: Bacteria > Pseudomonadati > Bacteroidota > Bacteroidia > Bacteroidales > Porphyromonadaceae > Macellibacteroides > Macellibacteroides fermentans. The sequence goes on from NZ_JACCCY010000008.1 coordinate 40,193, forward strand.
TTACAAAACGTCTTTACCGATAGAATCTGCCTCTTTATCCATACTTTATTGTCTTTTATCTATTTTAACTTTTCTCATTGAACGGAATGTGGTTACTTTGTATCGCATTTAGCTCGTGAGAGTCCAGGCAAACTGGTTTGTTCATCAAACCAGAAAAATAGGTAAACATTAAAAAAGAGGGCACCCTTCGGGATGCTCTCTTTTGTGTAGGTACGTTATATCAATCTTTTTATTGAATCAATATCTCTTATTGAGGTTGGCTCCGGGAAAATAGTGTGTAAGAATCTCCCGGTAGTCGTATCCTTTCGCCCCCATAACTGCGGCACCGATCTGGCAAAGACCCACTCCGTGTCCCCAGCCGGCTCCTGTAAGTACAAACCGTTGCGGTACATCCAGTTTCACTTCCTCTTTGTCCACCACAAAAGCAGAGCTGTACAGGTGTGATTCCGATAGTGTGCGACGAATTTCCAACTCCTTACCGATGGTAAATGTTTTACGTGTTCCCACAATCTTCAACTTCTCGATACGTCCGGATGTGCCACGCGATACGGGTATCATATCCAGTATTTGTCCGAAATCCATGCCGCTTCTTCTGTGTATCAGATCCGAAAGATAAGATTGTGTATAGGTTACCTTCCAGCGGTAGAAATCGGCCGTTTCCTGGTCGTAGTTGTTCAGCACCTGACTCAGAATCTCTTTGTCCGTTGTATTGCAAAAAGCCTCCGGCGAGGTACGTATCCACTTTTCGGCCTCTTCCTCGATGCTCAGATCCGGATACTCCGTTTCCGTGCTGTCCCGCAATACGGCAAGGTAGGGGTGAGGCTCGGGTTCCCAGCAATGTTCGAATGTTTCGGTAACGCCCCCGCAACATTTGGAGAAGCGCGCATCGCAAATCCGGTCGCCGTTGGATAGAATTTCCCCGCGTGTCTCTTTAATCACCTCTTCAACGATGGGTGTAGAAGCACGGGTGATTCCCTGGTACCGCTGACAGTGGTCGTCTGCACAGACATCGAACAGGTCGTGATCTTCGCGGTCGTACCAACGCACCAGTTCGTTCTCGTCGCGGTAACAGGTCTGGTATTTCTTATCAGAACCCTTTATCAGGGTATTCTTTTCGATCTGGGCCAGCAGCCAGCTGCGCGAAATAACAGCATGCGCCTTTAGAAGCTCCTTGGAAGCCGTGGCACTCATCTCGGACGAGATTACACTGGTAAGATACTCTTCCACATCCACCTGATTGATGGTTATGATTCCCTCTTTGCTGGCCAGCAGAAGTAATGCTCCGCGGAAACGCTGGTCCTCCTTACGTTCCCAATGGAAATTAACACCGATGGTAACCGCCTTGATGTCGAACGAAGCATTGGGGTCTACCGAATCAAAAAACAATTCCTTGTATAATTTGCCGTTATAAACAATGTGATTGTCTATTAGCAAGGCACGTTGTTCGCCGCTTACCAATGCCCCGGTTTCGGCATTTACGTACTCGGCGTTGAATACAAAACTGACAGCTTTTTCGGTCAGAATCCCGACCCTTACTGATGGAGCATCCATATCTATCGGATATTAGGCCTCTTTTCTGGCACGCAGCGAACTTACGGCAAGATAGGCAATTAATAAAATATACATTACAACAGCCAATACCTCAGCCAGGTTACCCTCAAGCCAGGCTTCGTTTACCAGGTTTACACCCGTAAAACGCAATGCGGCACTTATCACACCCATTAAAGCACCTCCGGCGATGAATCCGGAAGCAAGCAACGTTCCTTTTTCCAGACGAGCTGCGTTAAGTTCTTTGTCTTTCGACCGGCTTCCAACATACCAGTTTATGGCACCACCAATCAGCAGCGGTGTATTGAGGTCGAGAGGGATAAACATACCCAGAGCAAAAGCCAGAGCAGGAATCTTGCAGAAATTAAGCACGATAGCCAGCACAGCACCGATGGCATACAATACCCACGGAGCACCCGCGCCGGACATCAGCGGTTCGATAACCGCAGCCATGGCGTTGGCCTGCGGAGCGGCAAGCTGACCGCTTGTAAAGCCGTAAGTCTGGTTCAGGATAAGTATAACACCACCCACGGTGGCAGCCGATACCAAAGTGCCTAAAAACTTCCAACCCTGTTGTTTGGCAGGGGTAGTACCCAGCCAGTAACCTATTTTAAGGTCGGTAATAAAACCTCCAGCCATGGAAAGCGCTGTACAAACCACACCTCCGATGATAAGTGCGGAAACCATTCCGGCAGCCCCTTTCAGTCCAACCGCCACCATAACGATGGAAGCCAGAATAAGCGTCATCAGAGTCATACCCGATACCGGATTGGTACCTACAATGGCAATGGCATTGGCTGCCACGGTGGTAAACAGGAATGCAATAATACCCACTACAAGAAGTCCGATCAGCGCATGGAACAGGTTGCCCACTACTCCGAAATAGAAAAATATAAAGGTTACGATCAGCGTAAGGATGGTGCCGATGGCGATAATCTTCATGGGCAGGTCGCGCTGGGTACGAATCGTATCGGTAGTCTGCGTATTTTTACCCTTCAGCTCTTTGCCTGCAAGGCCTACAGCACTCTTAATGATGGACCACGATTTGATGATACCGATAACCCCGGCGGTGGCAATACCCCCGATACCGATATGGCGCGCATAGGTAGTAAAGATCTGTTCGGCACTCATACTGCCTACCGTGGCAGTGATGGCTGCGTTGCCAAAGGTAAGAACCTCCGAACCGAACAGGGCCGACAGCAACGGGATAATCACCAGCCACACCAGAAATGATCCGGCACAGATAATCATCGAATATTTCAGTCCGATAATGTACCCAAGTCCCAGTACGGCAGCTCCGGTGTTAACCTTCATCACCACCTTGAATTTATCGGCCACCATTTCGCCGATACCTACGATGCGGGTGCTGATGGATTCGCTCCACCAACCAAATGTGGCTACAATAAAGTCGTACACCCCACCGATAATACCGGCAAAGATAAGCGGTTTGGCCTGGTTGCCTCCCTTTTCGCCCGATACAAGCACCTGGGTTGTAGCTGTAGCTTCGGGAAAGGGATATTTACCATGCATTTCTGATACAAAATATTTACGGAAGGGAATGAGCAACAGGATACCCAGCACACCTCCCAGCAACGAGCTCATAAACACTTCGAAGAAGTTTACGCTTATTTCGGGATATTTGTCCTGCAGGATATACAAAGCGGGTAAGGTAAAGATGGCACCTGCCACCACCACGCCGCTGCTGGCTCCGATTGACTGGATAATCACGTTTTCGCCCAGTGCGTTTTTGCGTTTAAAGGCTCCGGACAATCCCACGGCGATAATGGCAATGGGAATGGCGGCTTCAAACACCTGGCCCACCTTTAATCCCAGGTAAGCGGCGGCAGCACTGAACAGTACAGCCATCAGCACACCCCAAAGCACAGACCACGGGGTAACTTCCCTGTACGATTTAGTTGGCGACATAAGGGGAGTGTATGTTTCCCCCTCTTTTAATTCACGGTAAGCGTTCTCTGGTAATCCGCTTACTTTTTCTTCATCTACTTTACTCACGGTATCTTATTTTAGTCGATTAACATTAGCCGGCGGATGCATCCGATAGCCGGACACAAAGCTAAGTTTTTATTTCTAATGAGACAACAGTTCAGCCACCTACCTTTTGTATTCCGTTTATATTTCGCGTATATTTGTAGCGTACAACCAGAAATAAATGAATCAGAAATATCCATCTGCGTTACTCGAGAACGCAGTAAATGAATTGTCAAGTTTGCCGGGAGTGGGGCGGAAGACCGCTTTACGTCTGGCTCTCTATATCTTACGGCGCGATGTAGCCTATGCCGAAGGATTTGCTTCGGCTCTGTTGAACCTGCGTAAAGAGGTGAAGTATTGCAAGGTATGCCATAATATCTGCGACGACGAGATGTGCGGTATCTGTGCCGATCCGCAACGGGATCATTCCCTGGTCTGCGTGGTGGAGAACATCAAAGAGGTGATGGCTATCGAAAATACCGGTCAGTTCCGGGGCGTGTACCACGTGTTGGGAGGCATTATTTCGCCCATCGAAGGAATTGGACCCGGCGATCTGCAGATAGCCAGTCTGGTTGATCGTGTGGCCGCCGGTGATGTAAAGGAGGTTGTTATGGCGCTGAGTACCACCATGGAAGGCGATACCACCAACTTCTTTATCTACCGCAAATTGTCGCCCTACCAGATCAACGTATCTGTGATAGCCCGGGGAGTTTCCATCGGCGACGAGATCGAGTATGCCGACGAGATCACGCTGGGACGGTCTATCGTTAACCGTACAAGCTTTAACGATTCTATCAAAATCTAAAAACAAAACATGGAAGAGATAACACTATCGGTTGTAATCGTAAATTACAATGTAAAATATTTTTTGGAACAATGCCTCTATTCCCTTCGTGCCGCCCTGCAGGGCATGGAAGCCGAAGTCTTTGTGGTAGACAATAACTCCACCGACGGATCGGTGGCCTACCTCAAACCCAATTTCCCCGAGGTTACCTTTATCGAAAACAGCGACAACCCCGGCTTTGCCAAAGCCAACAACCAGGCCATCCGTCTGGCTAAGGGAAAATATATCCTGCTGCTTAACCCCGATACCGTTATTGGTGAAGACAGTATACGTTCCTTGTGTTATTTCCTCGAAGAGAAACCCAAGGCCGGTGCTCTGGGCGTTAAAATGATAGATGGAAACGGTGTCTTCCTGCCCGAATCCAAGCGCAGCTTTCCCACACCCTGGGTATCGTTCTGCAAAATGTTCGGTCTGTCTAAGTTGTTTCCCAAAAATCCACGCTTTGCCAAGTACAGTCTGCCGTATCTCAATCCCGATGCCCGACACAAGGTAGATGTGCTGGCCGGTGCTTTTATGCTGATCCGGAAGGAGGCTTTGGATAAAGCCGGACTGCTGGACGAAGATTTCTTTATGTACGGCGAGGATATCGATCTTTCGTACCGTCTTAAATTGGCCGGATACAAGAATTATTACATGCCCGAACGAATCCTGCACTACAAAGGCGAAAGTACCAGCAAGGGCAACATTAAATATGTAAAGATATTCTACGGAGCCATGCTCATCTTTTACCGGAAGCATTATTCCGGAGCCGGAAAGCTGTTCTCCCTCTTGATTCGCCTGGCCGTGTGGTTTCGGGCGTTGCTGGACCTGGTGTTTCATACGTCGGCCAACAAAAAAACAAAGTCATCCTGCAGGCGTCTGCTTATTCTTAGCAGTGAAATGTCGCTCGAAACTGTGCGAACCGCCTGTTTGAAACAGATACCGAACCTCGAATTTGTAAATCACTGGAACCTCGACGAGCACCGGGTGATGGACTGTATCAACCGAAGCAACCGGATGAAGGGATTTACAGACATCGCCTTCTGTTACAATGATGTACGATTTGAACAACTCCTGCTGTTGATGGATAAGATGCCCGACAAGCATATTACCTATCATATCTACAACAAAAAGAGCGGCGTGCTGGTCTCGCCCGGTAAAAAATAACAGATAAAAACAGGTTGGATATGAAGCTATTGGAAAATGAACGAATCATCCTGAGGGCCCTCGAGCCCGAAGACCTTGACGTGCTCTATCGTTGGGAGAATGATGCCTCATTGTGGCAACACGGCAACACCCTGACACCCTTTTCACGCTATGTGCTGAAGGAGTACATAGCCAGTGCACACCAGGATATCTATACCACCGGTCAGCTTCGCCTCATGATTCAATCGCGGCAGACCGGCGAAGCTGTGGGTACCATCGATCTGTTCGATGTAGATCCGCATCACCGCCGTTGCGGAATAGGTGTGTTGGTAGACCCGGCCTACCGTCGTAAGGGATATGCCGGCGAGGCCTTGTCGCTTGTGCTATCCTACGCCTTCTCCTTTCTTAAACTCAAACAGGTGTATGCCCATGTGCCCGTAAACAACGAAGCCAGCGTTAAGCTGTTCACCCTTGCCGGCTTTAAGATAGCCGGACGATTGGTGCAATGGATCAGTACACCAGACGGATTTGCCGATGTATACCTGATGCAATACGTGTTTGCGGAAACGAATTAACGGCGGATAACTTATCCGCCGGTGAGGTGACTAATTAAGAAAAGGATCTTTGGGGAAATTGGACCATGTTTTGTAGCGTCCACCCAGTCCGGATAACGAAGCTTTCCAGAAAGACTCGTCCTCCGCAAGCATCACCTTGTTGCAGGACGATTCTCCAACTACCCAAGCATCCTGGTTAATCTCGGTACTAAGCTGATTCTCGGTCCATCCCGAGTACCCTAAAAAGAACTTTACTTTGCCCTCCAGCTTGTGACCAGCCAGAATGTAACGCTTCAACGCATCAAAGTCGCCACCCATATAAAGTCCTTTACTGAATTCCACCGCTTCGGGAATAAGCGTGTCACCTAATGAATGTATAAAAAATAAACGGTCCGAAGCCACCGGTCCCCCTAAATAAACCGGGATATCCGGCAGGTTCTCAAACTCAGGAATCACCCTGTTCAGCTTCATTTCCAGCTTTTTATTCAGCACGAAGCCCATGGAGCCCTTTTTATCGTGCTCCACCAATAAAACAACCGAACGCTGAAAGTAAGCATCCTGCAGGAAAGGTTCCGAGATCAGTATATGCCCCTTTTCAGGAAGTACGTTGTTGTGAGTAATCTTGAATATGTTGTTATATTGTGCCATACCTGTGAAGTCGTTTGGTTAGAAAAACAGCGACAATATAAAACAAAAAGTTGGACGAAACAAATATATTACACCGGCATACCTGTTAAAGAAGTGTTAAGGTATGCCGGTAAATAGTTAATTATGAGCACGATTGGCTTTAAATATTTTCAAACGCTCTTCAAGCAGAGCATATTGATGATCCTTGATGAACGAAGTACAAGCTCTCAATCCCTGCTGATTACTACCCGTTGTACTTAACGAAATTGCACTGATTCCGTAATACATAAGTTCTTCCATCAATTCGGAGCCGGTCATACCCGGATACCCGATTGTAAAATAGAAACCATCGGCAATCGGTTCGGACAAATCCTGATCGTATACAATGGTAAAACCATAATCGGTAAAGATCTTTTTAAGCTTGGCCGCCCTTCTGCCATACTCTTTCACGTCGGACACAAAATCGAAGGAGCCGTCGGATGCTGCTTTAAACATAGCCGCCAACGCATACTGAGCCGAGTGACTTGTACCGGACGACAGCGCATAAAGTACCCTGTGTATGTATACCGTACCAAAGGTGCCACCTCCGTAACGCTGGGTAAGTCCGGGGTAGGAGCGATGATATAATTTGTTGGATATGGCGGTTACACCGATACGCTGACCTGCATAGCTGAACGCTTTGGACCCAGAGATCTGTAAAACATAATTATCCGTATAGCGTGCTACCGTAGCCTGATAAGGAGCCTCGAAAGGCACCCCGAGGGGTTTGCGGAAATCCATGGCAAAGTAGGCCAGATCTTCAATCACGATCACATCATACTTATTGGCCATTTCGCCAATGATCTGCAGCTCTTCCTCTGTAAGACAGAACCAGGCTGGATTGTTTGGATTCGAATAGATCATCGAAGCAATGTTACCTTTACTCAGGTACGACTCCAGCACCTCGCGCAACTTCTTGCCGCGGCATTCGTAAACGTCGAACGATTCGTACTTATAGCCCATCACCGCAATCTGTTGCTTTTGCACCGGAAATCCCGGATCAATAAACAAGATGGTATCCTTGCCCGGTGTGCACTGTCCGCTTACCAGAAAAGAGGCGTACGTACCCTGCATGGAACCGGTAACAGGCACACACCCTTCGGCTGCCACATCAATATTTATAAAAGCCTTAATAAATCGTGAAGCCTCCTCTTTCAGCTCGGGCAAACCATTTATATTAGGGTATATGGAGGCAGCACCTGCCTGAAGCGCTTTAATTTCTGCTTCTACACCTACTTTGGCGGCCGGCAGTCCCGGAACCCCCATCTCCATATGAATAAATTCTGTTTTAGTAAGTTGTTCCAATTGATTGGAAATCGCAACCACCTCACGTATAGTAGCTTTACCAAAATCGGGCAACCCGTATCCTTCAATCACTTTACGTGCGGTTTGGTAATCAACAGGCGTATTTTTCATGCTTAATCATTTAATGTTTCCTGCAAAAGTAAAAAAAATAATTGTTAGATTTAAAAAAAGTCTTTCAAAGTATTGCGAATTCAAAAAAAGCCCCTATCTTTGCATCGCATTTGAGAGAAAGTGCAACACGAAAACAAAAAAAATGGTTCGGTAGTTCAGTTGGTTAGAATACATGCCTGTCACGCATGGGGTCGCGGGTTCGAGTCCCGTCCGGACCGCCAAGAAAAGGAAATTTGAAATACAATGTTGGAAGCGTTGAAAAACAGTCAGTTAGGATTTCCTAACCTAAACTGTACCCCCTAAGAGAAATCGAAAGGATAAAACGCTAAAAGAAAGCAAATTAACCTACAAAGGTGGCTTTCCCGTCCATACCGCAGAGAGCCTACGACAAGAGGCGCCAAAAGAAAGACAAGCCCTTCATATTCAGTGAATATGAGGGGCTTTTTTTGTTTATCATGTCTTGGTCTAAAGCCAAGAAAAAGACGAAAAAAGACAAAGCAGCTAACCTAAACTGTACCCCCTTTCCGAAAAAACGCAAGGGGGTACAGTAATTCGAAGCGAAGGGGGTACAGTTTGGTCAAAATTGGCAGCGTATTGTCCTGATTTGGCATAGTGCATAAAATTCATTTTTAGATAGTTATCGGTAATTTTGTAACATTAAAAAATGAGTTTATGAAAAGTACATTTCGCATTCTTTTCTATGTAAAGAAAGACAAAAAAAGAGCAGACGGCACTTATCCTATCATGTGCCGTATTACCATCGACGGAGAACCAAGCCGTTTTAACACAAAAGTAAATGTCAATCCCAATATCTGGGACGCAAAAGCCGGTATCGCTATCGGCAAATCTAATGAAGCTGTTGAAGTCAATGCCTTATTGAATACTATAAAAACAAGTATTCATAATGTGTATCATGAGTTACAGACAAAGGAAAACAATGTAAATGCCGAAAGAGTTAAGAATCTCTTTCTCGGCATTGAAGTAAAACATCAGACTGTACTCGAACTTTTTCAACGCCATAATGATGATATTGCCAAATTAGTTGGTATAAGCAAATCCAAAGAAACACTCCAAAAATATGTAGTAGCCTATAAACGAATGGCTGACTTTATAAAGGAGTATTATAATGTATCAGACATTTCTTTAAAAGAGGTGAATCATATGTTCCTGCACAACTTTGAAATTTACCTGATGACTTCCTGTAACTGTAAAGAGAATACTACCGCAAAATTTCTGCAACGTTTCCGTACAATTATCATCATGGCAAAAAATAATGGTTGGATACACATTGATCCGTTTGCCAATTTTAAGATACGCTTCAAGAAGACAGATCGTGGCTACTTGACACAGCAAGAAATTGATATAATTATGCGAAAGAAATTTGCTTCCGAACGCCTTGAACGAGTACGGGATATATTTATTTTCAGTTGCTTCACGGGGCTTGCCTACATAGATGTAAAGAACTTACGCAACTCTAACATCCGAACTTCTTTTGATGATGGATTATGGATTATGGGTAAACGGGAGAAAACTGGTGTTAATTACAACGTCCCTTTGCTTGATGTTCCAAAGCAAATTATAGATAAGTATTCTGGAAAATTACCGGATGATAAAGTTCTTCCGGTTATGAGCAATCAAAAGATGAATGAATACTTGAAGGAAATCGGAACAGTGTGCGGTATTGATAAAAATTTGAGCTATCACCTTGCAAGACATACATTTGCAACCCTTACCTTGACCAAAGGGGTATCTATCGAAAGCGTATCAAAGATGTTAGGGCATACCAATATCAAAACTACCCAAATTTACGCAAGAATCACAGATGTCAAGGTCAGCAATGACATGGCTTCATTTGCTGAAAAACTGGAAGAGAAAAAGATTAAATCTAAATCTAACTTGGATAAACATTTTGAGTGTCTTTCTTTGGGTGAGAAAATGGCATTATTCAATCTTCCAATTACTCTATCAAATGATCCTGAAAGAGTGAAACGCATATCTATGATGTGGCACAGTCTTTCAGAGGAAGAAAAATTTTCTCTTTGGGCGAATACATTTGAGAAAGAAGAAGCATTTTCATTCAAACCGATGATGAAAGTACAAAAAATAGCTGTAAATCAATAAATCACAATATCATGGAACTACAAATCATACAAAGTAAGATTTATGAAATCAGAGGGATGCGTGTCCTTTTGGATTTTGATTTAGCAGAAATGTATCAAGTAGAAACAAAAAATCTGAAACGTGCTGTAAGGCGTAATATAGAACGCTTCCCGGAGGATTTTATGTTTGAACTAACTGATAGTGAGAACGAAGACTTGAGGTGCAATTTTGGCACCTCAAGTTGGGGCGGTAGCCGTTATCCCCCATTCGCATTTTCTGAACAAGGGGTCGCCCAACTCTCGAGCGTACTCAACAGTTCTTTGGCAATTCAAGTCAATATCTCTATTATCAGAGCTTTCGTAACTTTGCGCCAATACGCACTCGGTTATGCAGAACTAAACCGTAAATTAGAGGATTTTATGATAGAAACCAATATGCAGTTCAGCGATATTTATCAGGTTCTCACCGAACTGGCTTCACAAAAGGAGCAGGAAAATAAGCCTCGCAGGCGAATAGGCTTTAATATTCAACACGATAAAGAATAGCAAAATTATGGAACGAGGATATATCAGAATCAAAGAAAACAACGAAAATCAGCTAATTATCGAAGCAAAACTCGTAAATTGCACCCTGTGGATGACTAAGCACGAGATAGCTGATTTGTTCAACGTATTTGTAAATACAGTCGGTAATAATCTGCGGTCTATATTCAAATCGGGTTTATTGCGAGAAGAAGACGTAACCCGAATACACAAATACGGGCATAACGGTCGCCAAAGCGAGACGACATTATATAATATGGAAGTACTGATTTTTGTCAGTTATCGCATCGCGTCTTATGAAGCGAAAGCGTTCAGGGAATGGGTTATGAAAGCACTAACCGAATATACCCGGACGAAACCCAGAAAAGAAACAGAGGTTTTGATTGTATATAACCTATCATCAAAACTATTTGATATTTCATTGAATTAAGTCAAACTATTAATACATAGGCATTATGAAAAATGTATTTTATTTATTAATCGCGGTTTTGTTGGTCGCCTGCGGTGGCTCAAATAGCAATAGCATCTACGAAAAAACGATTAGCGAATCATTGCTAAAAGGAAGCTCTGCTTCCGACCTAAACTTCAAGATTATTGAGTTAAACGAACAAGGCAAAATAACAGTTGCCGACAGTATCGCTTTCCTTACTGACGAATTTCGGAAGGATAAAGAACTTATTGTTAAACGTATCGAACTGGCTAAGGAAATGACCTCTGATTTGCGGGCGAATACTAAGCTCAAAAGTGAAGTTGATAAATACGACGATGACATTGTAGTAATGAACAACCGTATCGACTCGCTTAAAAATCTTACTCCTGATAACCTGCAAGGGTATGAAAGCAGAAGTGCGGATGATGCCCTCGCCGTAATTGTTCGATGTAAATATTCGCTTACTATCGGCGGAAAGGCTGTTGAAGAAACATTCGATTTTTATCTATCTCCCGATGGCAAAAAACTTTATGGTAAAAAGAGAATTTAAACGATACTTGTAAACAGACCAAAAGCCTATTTCTTCATTGAGATAGGCTTTTTCTTTATCGCACCTGCAACACTCTTTGTGTTTCCGTTTCGTTTGCGTAATCTTCTTGTCTGCCACGCTTCGCCGGGCAGGAAGTTACGAGAACTGCACTCACACATCAAAGAAAGTTTCGGTAGGAAAACACAAGCATACTCTTTTGAAGCGTATCGTACCCTTGTAAAGATTGTTTTGTCGGAACAATGTATTTAGACGGTTTTTATTTTCACGCAATTATGCTTGAAGCACATAATCTTCCCCGTTCTAATTAATCCGTATTGCGTCTTTCAGGCGGGTGGAATAACAAGGAGAAAGATTGTTCTGCCTCATTTTCCATTCGTGGTCTATGCCCTGAGCACCGAAAATAACCGATTTTGGATACTTGGAATTGATCAGGTCAAGCGTTTTTGTCAATCTCCTCTGTTTTTCTCTGTTCAAGCCATCAAAAAGATTGGTCTGGATACAACTGTCGGGAACGATATTGGTAATCATCACGCCCGCTTTCTTGTACTGATATCCTTCCTTGAAAATCTTTTTCAACGCTTCAAGCGCATAATGAATTATTTCAGCTGGGAAATTTGTCGGCACGGGCAGTTCGATAATGCTACTCTGATAATATTGCGGCAAATCTTCCTTGAATTTATTGGTATGGATAAACACCATCAGTGAAGTGGCACAGGACTTTTGCCTTCTTAGCTTTCCGGCACAAAGCGAGGCAAAAGTAGCTACCGACTCGGACAATGGGATATATTCCGAAACCATATTACCAAAACTTCGGGATGTGAGGATCTGCTTTTTGTTGGGAAGTACCTGCTCCAAGCCTATGCAGGCTTCGCCGTTGAGCTCACGCCAGGTGCGTTCGCCAACAATGGTCATATATTTGCGTACCCACGAACTGCTTTTCTGCGTAAAGTCAAATGCTGTTTTTATGCCTTGGGATTCTAAAAACTTCCGGTGCTGTCTTCCGATACCCCACACATCACCTATTTCTGTTTTCTGTAATGCTTTGATACGTTTTTCGTCCGAATCGATAATGCAGACATTTTTATAAGCGGGATATTTTTTAGCAAAACGGTTACCCAATTTTGCCAATGTTTTGGTAGGCGCGATGCCCAAAGAAACAGGAATGCCGGTCCATTTTGTGATAGTTCCAACTATTTTTTTGCCGTAATTAGCTAAATCACTAAATCCGTCCAATGCTAAAAATGCTTCGTCAATCGAGTAAATCTCCACATCGGGCGTAAATTGGCGGATGATATTCATCACTCGGTTCGACATATCACCGTAAAGTGTAAAATTGGTCGAGAAAACGGCAACCTTTTTCGTCCTTACCAAATCGTCTATCTGGTAAAAAGGGGTTCCCATTTTAATGCCAAGTCCTTTGGCTTCGTTACTTCTGGCAATAACACAGCCGTCGTTGTTGCTTAGCACAACCACAGCTTGTCCGTTGAGAGCGGGATTGAATACGCGCTCGCAAGAAGCATAGAAATTATTGCAGTCGAGAAGTCCTATCATCGTTTAATATGCAGACAATTTTTGATACTGTATGTTACCACACCCCACACCATAAACTGGTTTTCTTCTGTCACTTTTATTGGTTGGTAATCGTCATTTTCGGGCATCAGCCATATAATATCATTGTCTCTTTTGATAAATTTGGTCGTAAATTCGCCGTCAATAAAGCACACAGCCAAATAATTATCACAAAACTCCATCGAGCGGTCGATAACGAGAATATCACCGTGCATAAGGCCTATCTTTTTCAGGCTGTCGCCATTCACTACACCGTAAAATGTCGCCTCTTTATTTTTAATCAATTCCTTATTCAAATCAATCGATTGGTCTAAAAAATCTTGGGCAGGAGAAGGAAATCCAGCCTTTATACCTTCATTGGCAAAAGGCAGAGCGAGTTCCGTTTGTGTGTCGGAACGGTAAATGCGAATTTTGTGTTTTGACTTGTTAATCATAGCTACAAAAATAGAATTTATTGAGCTATCTCCTTCTTTTTTAATCTTAAAATATTTGTGTCGTATAACCGGATTTCAAGCATCTTTCTCATTATAAAAGAAATCTGTTCAAAAAACTTTTCAACGGTATATTTCTCTCTTTTCCTTGCCTTCCTAATTCTTCCACATTCCGGTTAAAGTCATCCTTTTGAGCGGTCGCTTTTGTTCTGCGGGCAAAGGTATGAACGTGCAGATTACGGACTGTAAAGTTCGAGCCACAAGTGGTTTTGCCACAAATCTTCCTCTTTCCCTCCCTGAAAAATTGGGGTCGGGCGAGCGTATTTATTGCAAAAAACTTGACAGTCCTATGCACTATCCCTTTTTATGCCCTCGAAACAAAAAACGACCGACGTGATGGATGACGCAAAAAAAATGTCAGAATTATGAGAAAAGAGAAAAACATACTGAAACAAAACTCCCTCGGCTCCGGAATCATCATAAAATTGGTGGCGGTAGTGGTTTGGATAGCGTTTTTAGGGTTGTTATCTCGTTCGGGTGGAACTATTTCCCTTGTGGTGGCAGGTTGGCTTATCTGGAAGTTATTAAGACTCTTTTTCAAGTTTGTAGGCTTGCTTTTCTCTCTCTTTCTGACAGTTGTTTCTATCGGGATTATTCTCGTAATCATCACATTATTAATTTTTTAAAATCAGAAATATGAGCAAAGTATTTTTATTAGGTGCAAACAAGGAAATTGACAGAGCCAAACAAGTGGTAGAAGTCAATCAGATTATCCAAATGGAGGGCTACAACAACGATAAATACGTTGTGTGCGACATTCTTAAAAGAGATTGGGGTATAGCATATAAGTTAATTTGTTTACGGACAAAGGAATTCTACATTGCGGATATTATCCGACCATTGAAAGAAAAATTCGGTATCGGCTATTATTACGACCAGGACAATCCGACATTTTTGGACGGCATTGAAGTCGCAATGCTATTGCAGGAGGCACAGCAAAAGAAGAAAACAGAGCAGGACGAAGCCGAACAGGAAAAAAACAGAGTAGAACAGGTTAGGGAAATCGGTCGCAAACGCTTTGCTGAGATATTTCCCGAAGATGCACAGGCGGTTATCGTAGCACGTTTAAGACAAAACGAGAGCGACAGCTATACTGATTACTACTCATATAGCACACAGCGGACGGTTATCATAGGTTTTTCCAAGCACAAAAGGGACATCTTTTCTGAAATGCGTAAACACGCATCCAACTTTGAGGAAACCGCTTATTTAGCTGAGCCTAACGAAGATTACGAACACCGTGAGAAGTACAGCATGGGCGACGGCTACTATTTGGGCGAAAGCAAATATCACGGTTGGATAATCGAGAAAGAACCCGTGTATAAACGTGAAAACACGATAGAGGAATTTGCCTACACCGCAGGAAACGAGGATAACATTCATATCAACAAGAACGGAGGTACAACGCCGCCAAGCAAGCCGACAGGAGGCAAAGCAAATTGCACATTGGTTGAGTATTCAACCAAAGCGGTGGCGGTTTTCGGAGAAACAAAGTCAATCAAAGACGAACTTAAAGCAATGGGCGGACGATTTAACGCTCGATTGACTTTCAATGGTCAGAAGTTGGCAGGGTGGATATTCCCAAAATCACAAGAGCAACGGTTAGCGTATTATTTCGGATTAGATTAATTATTCACAAGGGACAGAGCCTATTCTGTCCCACAA
>NZ_JACCCY010000009.1 GCF_013409575.1 Macellibacteroides fermentans
AAAAGAGTTATAAATTACTATGATGAGACAAAGGAGATTGCATCAATTAATAAAGAGTTTGAATTAAGAGAACAAAATGCTACATTAGAATTTAATAGTGCAAAAGCGCTCATTAGTCAGCTTGAAACTCGCATGGGTAATAATTTAATTCAAATCAAAAACAATATTGAATTTATCAATAAGCTAAACAAAGTAGCTTCTCTAACAGGAGCAATTTCTGAAATTCAAAGCTTTAATTCTGGAGAAGCATCTAAAACAAACAATTTAGCTTCATTAAAAAAACAACTAGAAAATACGAGTAAGGAACTTTCTGATATTTCAAATCAATACGTTGAAGACAAACACACAAAAGAAGGAATATCTAAATCATCGATTGTGAGCCAGTGGTTAGATCAAGTTTTGCTATATGAAAAAGCAAAGTCCGATTTACAAGTTATACAAAAAAACAGACGTGAACTAAATGAAAAATATGAATTTTTCGCTCCGGTAGGGTCAACTATAAAAAGAAAAGAGAGAAATATTAATTTTACTGAACAAAATTATCTTTCAGTTTTAAGAAGTTATAATGATGCTTTAATGCGAAAGAAAAATTTAGAAATGACATCTGCAACGCTTAAAGTATTAAATCCTCCGGCGTTTCCAATACAGGCTCAGCCAACTAAACGTAAAATAGTTGTTTTTGCTGCGTTCTTTGGAAGTTTTTTTTTAATTCTAGGTTTTTTTATACTTCTGGAATTAGTTGATAGAACATTACATGACAAAGTTCGTACTGAGCTATTTACTAATTTAAAAGTTATAGGTGCATTTCCTGGTAAGAGTCTAGTCAAGTATAGAAATTATGACAAAGCAGTACAAGCAATTGCAACCAAATATTTAAGTAGCGCAATTTTGCCCTATCTTATTAATAAAAAGGAAAACTTACCCTTTATAATTAATTTTCTGAGTACTGAATCGCATGATGGAAAAAGCTTTATCATTAATGAATTAATGCAATATTGGTGTGATGCTGGCTTAAAAGTTAAATATTTAAATTGGGATAAAGATTTTAACGTTTACAGTTCTAAATATTTAATAGCTCAAAGTGTCTCAGATCTGTATAAAATAGAAGACGAAGATATACTGTTAGTTGAATACCCTGAACTCAAATCCAATAGTATTTCAACTAATCTATTAAATGAAGCTAATCTTAATTTATTGATTGTAAGAGCAACACGTGGATGGAAAGAACCAGACTCAATATTGGCCAATAAACTATCCAATCAGCTAACTAAAAACAATTTAGCAATCTACTTAAACAAAGCTGAACGTTACGTCGTAGAGGGATATACCGGTATGCTCCCTCCTTACAATACATATCGAAGATTAATTTACAGACTTCTGCATCTTGAATTAACTGCTAAATATGAGATTAATAAGTAAACCAAATGAAGTTATTAATCTTTTAAAAGATATGCTTATATCAAAAATATTGATATGGCTTATATTGTTGTTTTTATTGTATTACTTTTACCAAATATTACTTAGTCAAAATATACTTTTGGCTTTAGGTGTTGCCTCAATACCATTCTTAATTATTTTGCTTTTCCTAATTATTGCTTATTCTGAGAAAGGATTCTATACTGTTTACATTTCTCACTTTATATTATTGTCCATAAGTAGTTATATTGATATAAAATTAGGAGCAATAACCGTACTAACAACCTTATTAATATTCATATTAATAATAGTAAAAGGTATTTACAATAGTATTGACTGGAAACTTTCTATTAATTCTATGCTTGTATTTTATGCAATTTGGTTAATTTATTGCATACTTGAGTTGGCAAATCCAAATGCAGTATTTGAAGCATGGAATATTTCAATAACCCAATACGCTATTTACCCTCTTGTCTGTGCTATATTAGTTCCTATTTCAATTAAAAAAAAATTACATATATATATTCTTTTATATATTTGGTCTATTTTTGTTTTATATGCTTCATTTAAAGGATATTGGCAAAAAAACTATGGATTTAATGAGAGAGAATTATATTTTCTTTTTGAATTAGGTGGAGCTACAACACATATTATATGGTCAGGCATTCGCTTTTTTTCTATTTTTTCAGATGCTACTAACTTTGGAATACACATGGGAATGGCATCATTAGTTTTTTTTGTATCTTCAATATATGCTAAGAAAATTTATACTAAAATTTATTTTTTATTAATTGTTTGCGCAGCAACTTATGGAATGTTTATTTCAGGCACTCGGGCATCAATAGCAGTACCTCTTATTGGTTTAATTTATTTTACTGTGGTATCAAAAAAAATAAATATATTAATAAGTGGTTCAACTTTTTCTATTCTAATAGTTTGTTTTTTTATGTTCACATCAATTGGAGAAAGCAATCAATACATAAGAAGAATGAGAACTGCATTTTCTCCTAAAGAGGATGCTTCTTTCCAAGTGAGAGATAGGAACAGAGAGATAATGAAAACGTATATGAGTAATAAACCTTTTGGATATGGTCTTGGTTTAGGAGGAAAAGCTGAAAGATATAAGCCTAAAGAAACGATTCCTGTACCACCAGACTCTTGGTTAGTTTCTGTATGGACTGATACTGGTATTGTGGGTTTAATTCTGTATCTTACTGTTCAACTAATCCTTTTAATTAAATCTACTTTAATATTACTTTTTAAAATTAATGACTATGAATTAAAAGGCTTATTAATTGCATGGATGAGTATGGCTGTTGCCTATTTCTTTATAACCTATTCAAGTGATGTAATGCAATATCCAAATTCAATTATATTCTTCACAAGTATAGCACTATGTATAAATGCAAGTAAATTTGATAAACAAGTGAAAAATTCAACTAGTTAAATTATCATTTTTACTATAAATAAAATGTAGTATTGTTCTTATTTTTAAATAATATTTATGACAAAAGATAGGATTGAATATATTGATTATATCAAATGTTTTGCAATTTTTCTCGTTGTATGGGGGCATGCCATACAAAATATATCGAACGATGAGTCATTCTGGACTAATCCTATTCATGTCTTTATTTGTTCATTCCATATGCCAATCTTCATGATAATGAGTGGTTTTTTTTTAAAAAATGACAATTCTAGTCCTTTTATTCCAACAATTCTAAGAAAATCAAGACAATTATTACTTCCAACTTTAAGCTGGTCCATAATACTACTCATTATCAATGCAATAAATAATGAAATTGAAATAAATTCCATAATTTCTCTTTTTAAAACACTTTTATATTATTTTTTTACAAAATATTGGTTTTTACGTTCTATATTTCTTTGTTTCCTAATAGCATATATAAGTATGAGAATCTTTAGAAATGAAATTATAGCCTTCTTTATTTCATTTTTGATAGTTTTATTACTTCCAGATAATTTTAGACTCGCACTTGATAAGTATATGTATCCATTTTTCTGGATAGGATATTTTATGAATAAATATTTAGATTTAATATTATTAAAAGAAAAAATTATTCTTACTGTATCACTAACTTTATTCTTTCTTTTGTTATATGCATGGAAAACAGAATATTATATTTATAAATCAGGTATGAGTTTTTACAAAATAGACGGATGGAGATTATATTTTGATAATTCAGAAAGCATCCTATTAACAATTATCTATAGATACACAATTGGTATTACTGGATCTATAACATTCTTTATAATTTTAAAAAAAACTTTTAATACTAGGTTTGAATTTATTTCCAAAATTGGGCAAAAAACTCTTGGTATTTATATTATACATCTATTATTTCAAGGTTTGATTATTAAACTTTCATTCGTTAATAATATGCCAATGATTTTTGTTAGTTGTATTATATCTCCAGCAGTTGCATTAATTGAAATATTACTAATTTTGCCCATAATAAATGTAATACGAAAGAATAAGGTTTTAAATCTACTTTTATTCGGAGTTAAAACCAAATGATACTTTTTTTCAGATACATAAAGCATTATTTTTTAGCAAAATTTTATAAAAATGAAAGCATTATTTCTTATTTTTCATGGTTTTGAAGCGCACAACGGGATAAGTAAGAAAATCCTTTACCAGGTTGAAGGTTTAAAGCAGAACAACATTGAAGTAATGCTGTCTTATCTTTTAATTGATAAAAATGGCTTTCATAAAAGAATGGTCAATGATAGAATAATCGAAAATTATGGTAAGGGATTATTCGCAAAAATAAAAAAGAGAATTTGTTATGATAAATTAAAAAGCTATATTCTTAAAGAGCAAATTAATTTATTATACGTAAGACATGACTTAAATGCAAATCCATTTCTTGTGAGTTTTTTCAAATCTATAAAGGATAATAACATTAATATTATTCTTGAAATACCTACTTATCCTTACGACAATGAGTTTATTCATGCAAGCTGGAAAGATCGACTTCAAAACTACATTGACAAGCTATATAGAAATTCATTATCAAAAACACTATACAGAATAGTCACTTTCACTAATTTTTCACATATATGGGGTATACAAACTATAAATATTTCAAATGGAATAGATTTTAATGCGGTAAAATTAAAATCGAATAACAAAACTAATATTGATGAATTAAATCTTATTGGAGTGGCTGATATTCATGCCTGGCATGGTTATGATCGTGTTATTAGAGGTATGATTAACTACTATAAATACAATAGAGATATTAAAGTTTATTTCCATATTGTAGGTAATGGTATTGAACAAGTAATAAACGATTTAAAACAAATAACAAGAGACAATAACCTCAGTGAGTTTGTAAAATTTTATGGACCAAAATCTGGTTTGGAACTAGATTTACTATTTGATTTTGCTGATTTTGGTATTGCAAGCTTGGCAAGACACAGAAGTAATATTGTAAACATTAAAACCTTAAAAAACAGAGAATATGCAGCAAGAGGTATTCCTTTTATATATTCAGAAATTGATTCAGATTTTGAAAACATGCCATATGTATTAAAAGCTCCAGCGAATGAAGAGTCAATTGATATTTGTCGGATTATTGATTTTTACTCAAGACTAAACATGACTGCAAAAGAAATAAGAGAATCAATACACTATTTATCTTGGAAGAATCAAATGAAAATCATACTCAAAACCCCAATTAACTCATGAGCTTAAAAATAGTATATTGTATACCCTCCCTCTATTATCCTAGCGGGATGGAAAGAGTTGTGACTTTAAAAGCAAACTATTTTGCAGAAGTTTATGGTTACGAAGTTGTTATCATATTAACGGATGGAAAAGATAAAAAACCATTTTATTCACTTTCACCATTGGTTAGAATAATTAACTTAGACGTAAACTATGACGAACTTTACGGTAAATCATTTTTAAAAAAAACAGTTTTATATTTAAAGAAACAACGTATTTTTAAAAACAGGCTAAGAGATTGCTTATTTAGTTTAAAGCCAGACATTTCAATTTCTACACTTCGAAGAGAAATAAATTTCTTTAATTCTATAAAAGATGGAAGTATAAAAATTGGAGAAATTCATTTTAGCAAAGCAAATTACAGAGATTTTAAAAGTGAAAAAATTATTAATATAGTCCAGAAATCAATTGCATTTTTCTGGATGAGTCAGCTAATCTATCAACTAAAAAAACTTGATAGATTTATTACACTAACAGAAGAAGATAAGATGTTATGGACTGAATTAAAGAATGTTCAAACAATAAATAATCCATTATCCTTTTTCCCCGATAGAATTTCTCAATGTGAAAATAAACAAATCATTGCAGCAGGAAGATACGTTCCACAAAAAGGGTTTGATTTACTAATTGAAGCATGGAGCCTTGTTGAAAAAAAACATCCTGATTGGAAACTTCTAATTTTTGGAGATGGTGATAGAAAATTGCTTGAAAATATTATTAATAAGAATAATCTTCAGAATTGTTATTTAAAACATTCAACAAACGATATTGCATGTGAATTTATTAATAGTTCTATCTATGTACTAAGCTCAAGATTTGAAGGATTTGGAATGGTTATTATTGAAGCTATGGCTTGTGGAGTACCACCAATTGCCTTTGATTGTCCATGTGGTCCAAAAGATATTATAAACAATTTGAAAGATGGTATTCTTGTTAAATCTGAAGACATCAACGAGCTTGCAGATAAAATATGTTTCTTAATAGAGAACGAAAATATAAGAAAAGAAATGGGTATTAAGGCTCGTAAAAATGCAGAAAGGTTCAAAATAGAATATATCGCGGAGCAATGGAAACTCTTATTTGAAGAACTAATTAACAAATCCAACAATAAAAAAGTAAATGAATAGATTAATATTGCCTTCAGATTTATTTTCAAATTTATAATGAGTTATTCAACAAGAAACTAAGTATATAATTTATTAAATTAATACAATAAAGAATGAAATGGTACAATAAATATTTGTCCGTATACAACACTTCATTATCTAGTATATCTGGTATATCTGGCGGGATAATAAATGAAATTAAGAATAATCTCATTAATCTGCAAAGCAATAATCCGCTTGTTACAGTTTCTGTAATTGCTTATAATGAAGAAAAACATTTACTAGGGTGTTTATGGTCGTTGAGCGAAATGAAATGTAAGTATCCAATCGAAATTATTGGAGTCAATAATGATTCTCAGGATAAGACTGAAGATATATTTAAAGCAGTTGGGTTGCCATATTATAATGAGTATCAACATAGTTGTGGCTATGCCAGAAAGTGTGGATTAGAGCATGCTAAAGGTAAGTTTCATATCAACATCGATGCTGATACACTGTATCCTCCAAAATACGTTGAGATTATGGTTGACTCGCTTATGAAACCCAGTGTAGTTGCAGCAAGCTCATTGTGGAGCTATATACCAGATAAAGATCATTCATCATTTGGTTTAAAATTGTACGAATTCACTCGTGATTGTCATTTATTTATTCAATCATTAAAAAGACCGGAATTGAGTGTTAGAGGCTTGGTGTTTGCCTATCATACTGAATATGCAAAAAAAGTTGGCATTAGAGTAGATATAAAACGGGGTGAAGATGGTTCTCTTGCCCTGGGATTAAAGAAATATGGCAAAATAACCTTCGTGCGTAAATCTGCAGCTAGAGCAGTAACAGGATATGGTACAGTAGGTATTGATGGCTCATTATATAACAGCTTCAAAGTTCGAGCTATTAAATCTTTAAAAAACATTTTTAGTGTCTTCTCTGCAAAAAAAGAATATAATGATGAAGATTCTAATCTTATAAAATAATCGAATCGAATATGGCAATATTATTCTGGATCTTTCTGCTGGTTATTTTTTACACTTATCTGGGATATGGGATTATTCTTTATGTCCTTGTGAAGATTAAAGAGTTTTTTGTAAAGCGAAAAGAAAAATTAAAGCCGCTTGATTTACCTGAAGTGACTCTCTTTATAACTGCTTACAACGAAGAGAAGATCATTAAACAGAAGATGGAAAATTGCAGGGAACTCTCCTACCCTTCAGAATTATTGAAAATCGTTTGGGTAACGGATGGATCGGACGACAGGAGCGTTGAGCTTTTGTCGGCATACACTGATGCAAAAGTACTGCATAAACCCGGAAGAAACGGAAAAACGGCAGCAATGAACCGGGGGATGACGTTGATTGAATCTCCGATTGTTGTATTTACCGACGCTAACACCTTTCTGAATAAAGAGGCTATTCAAGAAATAGTATATGAATTTACCGATCCGAAAGTTGGCTGCGTAGCGGGAGAAAAAAGAGTTGTTTCCAAAGAAAAAGATTCTGCCACTGCCGGTGAGGGGATTTATTGGAAATATGAATCTGCACTAAAAGAACTGGATTAC
The DNA here is from genome assembly GCF_013409575.1 of Macellibacteroides fermentans. Classification (NCBI taxonomy): domain Bacteria; kingdom Pseudomonadati; phylum Bacteroidota; class Bacteroidia; order Bacteroidales; family Porphyromonadaceae; genus Macellibacteroides; species Macellibacteroides fermentans. Next base: position 7,829 of record NZ_JACCCY010000009.1, read on the forward strand.
AGGCTTTACTCGGCTGTTGGTGCTGCCGGTGAGCTTTTTGCAGTGAGAAAAGAGTTGTATGAACCAATGCCTGCAGATACACTATTGGATGATTTCATTTTATCATTAATAATTGCTCAAAAAGGATATAAAATTGCCTATTGCAGCAAAGCATATGCAGTTGAAACAGCGTCACTTAACATGAACGAAGAAAAAAAACGAAAAGTTAGGATTGCAGCCGGAGGTTTACAATCTGTTTGGCGTTTAAGAAGTATGTTTAATATTCTAAGTTACGGATGGCTTAGTTTTCAGTTTATAAGTCACCGGGTACTGCGATGGACAATCACCCCGTTTTTTCTTTTACTGCTAGTACCAATCAACTTCGTGCTGGCATTAAGGGGAGATACATTTTACATAGTAGCGCTATTTCTACAGATTACATTCTATCTTATGGCATACGCCGGATACTTATTTGAAAAAAAGCAGATAAAAAATAAATTTCTATTCATCCCCTATTACTTTGTATTTATGAACGTAAATGTTTTGCAGGGATTTAACTATTTATTTCAGAATAAAGGCAAAGGAAGTTGGGAAAAAGCAAAAAGAGAATTGTTTTAGTCAATAAAATATAAATACTATTTGATTATGGAAAGGGAGACAAATATTGATATTGCTAAAGGAATTGGAATAATTTTTGTTGTTTATGGTCATACGTTTTGTCCTTTTAAAGAGTATATTTTCTTATTTCATATGCCACTCTTTTTTTTGTTGTCAGGATTATTGTATAACAGTAATAAATCAACGAAAGAGTATATAATAACAAAATACAGATCACTAATAGTGCCATATGGTTATTTTATTGTTGTTTTAAATTTAGTATTTATTATAATATCATTAATTCAAGATAAACCATTTTACATTTATCCTGGAATGTTGATAAGGCCATATGGTGTTACTTTAACACTTTGGTTTTTCTTGGCTCTTTTTAATGTCTGTGTTTTATTCAGATTTATAGATTCACTAAATACGAACTATACAAAATTATTATTAATTGCTTTTTTATTTTGTACAGGTCTTATTTTTAGTAATTATAAAATAAAATTACCTTTTTACATAGATTCAGCTTTGACTGTATTAGTATTCTTTGCAGCTGGATTTTACTATAAAAAAATTAAATCGATTAAATACTTTTGCTATATTATTTCACTGATAGTAGGTTTATATTATATGTACAAAGATCGAATACCTGAAGTTAATTTAAAGGAAAATATTTATAGTGATCCATCATGCATTTTTATTTCTTTATGCCTTTCGTTTTTAATTTTAGATTTAAGTAGTAAATTATATAAATATAAACTAATTCAAAAGATATTATCATATTTAGGTAAAAAATCTCTTATTATATTTACACTCCACATTCTAATTCTAGAATTAATATATCTTTTTTTACCCAAGAATAATGAAGTATACGCTGTGTTGAATACATTTTTAGCAATAATAATCACTTTATTCATAAATAAAATATTAAAAATTGAAGTTCAGATTAGTTATCTACAATGTAAAATGGATTTAATATTTAATTTTATCAAAAAAAATGGATACAGAGAATAAGTGGTAATCATCCGGCGAACAGCGCGCTATATCGAAATTTATATGTGTTCTATTATTTTGTATTTATGAACGTAAATGTTTTACAGGGATTTAACTATTTATTGCGAAACAAAGGCAAAGGAAGTTGGGAAAAAGCAAAAAGAGAATAAATTTTGACAAAAACAATAGTTAAATGAAAATATATTATTGAATTAATTCAATTTTTTATACATTTGTAATCTAAATGATAAGATTAGCAAGGGAGGAAGACTTATGAGTGATAAAATGGCTGCTGACTATACCGTTCTGATAGTGGATGATGTGCCTACCAATGTGATGTTGGTACAGGCTATTCTGAAGAAGGAAGGTTATACCCTATTAACAGCTGATAGCGGTAAGAAAGCGCTGGAAATGACCGATACTCATAATCCAAATCTTATTTTGTTAGATATTATGATGCCCGAAATGGATGGCTTTGAGGTTTTACAACGACTGAAAGAAAATCCGAAAACGAATCATATCCCTGTAATTATCATGTCTGCATTAAGCGATATGCAAAGTGTTGTAAGGGGTTACCAGCTTGGAGCTGTTGAATATGTAACGAAACCTTTTCAAAGGGAAGAACTTGTTAAACGTGTAGCCCACCGGTTCGAATTATTCAGCATTAAACGTATAAAAAGAGAACTGGAACGAACGATAGAATCAAGAGACACCTTGTATTCTGTAATTGCTCACGACCTTCGCTCTCCTCTTGGATCATTACAGATGATGAATAACGCCATTTTAATGATGGTAGATAAGGATAAAGTTGGAGATGAAGTTTTTGAAATGTTGAAGATGATGAATAAAACTTCTGAAGAGATATTCCTCTTATTGGACAACCTCCTTAAATGGGCTAAAAACAGGCTGAACAAACAGATAGTTTTTAAGCAGGTGACCGATGTAAACAGTATTGTAGACAGCACGGCTCAAATTTACATCCCTGTGGCAGAACAGAAAGGGATTACACTGGAAATTCTAAATATCGATAAAGAATTAAACGGTTTTGTTGATATTGACATGTTAAAAACAATCATCCGAAATTTAGTCTCCAACGCATTGAAATTCACCTATTCAGGCGGTAAAGTTGTAGTTGAGACGAAGGAATCTGAGAATGGAATAGTTGTTAGCGTAAGTGATTCCGGCAAAGGGATGACAGACGAAGAGATTGATAAGCTGATAAATAAAAACATCAATTTCACGACCTATGGAACCAATAATGAAAAAGGTTCCGGATTAGGATTGATGCTTTGCAAAGACTTTATCAAGTTACATAATGGCGAACTCTCTATCGATTCAAAACCGGGTGAAGGTTCAACATTCAGTTTCACATTACCCTCAGGTAATTAATTTCCCATTAGCTGTTTGACAGGATCGGGATCTTAATCCAAAATTTAGAACCGCAGCCAATTTCACTGGTAAATTTAAGTTCACCACCCATCTCTTCTGTGAGTTTTTTAGCAATTGGTAATCCCAATCCGAAGCCCTGCGTAAAATTGTCGGCCTTAAAAAAGCGATCAAACAACACATGATTATAATTTTTATCGATTCCAATTCCAGTATCCTCTACGTATATACGAACAAATTGTTTGTCGGTATTTTCTTCAGATTGGATTTCGTATCCAAAACGGATATTTCCTTTAATCGTAAACTTTACGGCATTATCAATTAAATTTGACAATACCTGATGTAGTCGTTTCGGATCGGTGTACAAAAAGACTGATGGTAAGATGTTATTATCAAAAATAAAACTCACTTCCGGCTTAGTTTTCTGACTAAACATATTATAAACAGACCGACAAATGTCTTTCAATTCTACACTTCTCATTTTAAATTCAAACTTGTCGACTTCCAACGAAGATAAATCAATTATGTCATCAATAAGCTTTAAAAGCTGGTTGCTGTTTTCATTAATGATATTCATGTAATAATTTCGTTCAAATTCGTCATGGGCATCACCCACAATTGAAGCAAAACCGATTATTGCATTGAGGGGAGTACGTATCTCGTGACTTACATTGGCCAGGAAATTCGTTTTAAGACGATCGGATTCCCTGGCTTTAATAAGCTCCAATTCATTGTTGTGCTGTTCTGTTATATCCCACAGCATCGCCACTAAATAAACTTCATTTTTCGATTGAACACGTGTTCGAAGTGCGTTTACAATGCGTATCCTTCCGGAAGGATCTTTATAGTTTACAGCATATTCACTCAAACGACCCTCCGCGATAGCCTTTAAATCTTTATTCCTAATTTCGGAGGCCCATGTTTGATCCGGAAATAAATCAAAATCTGTTTTCCCTAATATATCTTTTGCCCGCCTATTCATAACATGTTCTGCCTCCGAATTAAAATAGACGTACTTAAAATTATCGGATACATTTATAATACTCCCCAAAACCTGGACCACTTGTGAAGTCGAATAAAAAGGGTTTAATTTGAATCAAAAAAGAGTATTTTAGAGATGGGGAAAAGAACACATTACACGGCCGAATTTAAGGCCAAGGTTGCTATTGCAGCCTTAAAGGAACAAGAAACGCTAAGTGAGTTGGTTCATCGCTTTGGAGTAAGTGCCATGACGATCAGTAAATGGAAACAAGAGTTTTTAAATGGCAGCAGCAAGGTTTTTGAGGGAGCTGGATCAGCTGAAAAAGAGGACAGTGAGGAGGAAATTCAAAAACTACATGCTACGATCGGCCGCCTGACCGTCGAACGGGATTTTTTAGCAGATGCCTGCAAGAGAGCCGGTCTAAAAAAGAAATGAGACAACTTGTAAATCCCAGGCATAAAGAGCTCAGCGTTCGTTCACAAACGGAATTATTGGAAATACCAAGAAGTACACTGTATTACAAACCGATAGGAGAAAGTCCTGAAAATTTGGAAATAATGCAAAAGATGGATAAGCACCATATTGAACATCCCACTTGTGGCGTGTTGGGGATGCAGGATATGCTTCGTTTAAATGGATTTCAGATAAACCACAAACGAATCCGACGATTGATGCGCTTGATGAATATCCGGGTCAAATATCCTCAAAAAAGCTTGAGTAATCCGGGTGCCCGCAAGTACATCCTCCCTTATCTGCTTCGAGGTCTTGACATTGTAAAGACGAATCAGGTATGGTCCATAGATATCAGTTACATTCCAATGAAACAGGGATTTATGTATCTAACAGCTATCATGGATGTGCGAAGTCGCTACATTGTGGGCTGGAGCTTGTCAAATACGCTTGAGAAAAGTGTTTGCCTGGATCTGGTTGAAGAGTCGATCAGAAAATATGGTGCACCCGAAATCATCAACTCGGATCAAGGTGTTCAGTTCACCAATCCGTCCTGGATCCAAACGCTTAAAGAAAAAGGCGTTAAAATCAGCATGGATGGAAAAGGACGTGCCAAGGATAATATCTGGATTGAACGATTTTGGCGCACGATCAAACAAGAGTATGTATATTTGAATCCGTGTGATGACGGACTGGAGCTTTATAAAGGAATCAGGAAATATATGCAATATTACAACTACAACCGGGCGCATCAGGGGATAGGAAGACAAATTCCCGGTGTGGTGTATAAAACGGTTGCCTGAGCGTTCTTTTCTTTTAAATGCAAAGAAAAGGTATGCTCCGATTCTTGAAAGGCTAAAATGAACAACCCTTCGCTAAAGCTACGGGCTGGCCTTGCATGAATCTACTCATACCTTAAAAAAGCATTGAAAAGAAAAAAACGAATAAAAATATTAAAAGGCCTTCATATAGGTAAAAGGCTGATCAAGTGGTCGAAAAAGAGGGAGTACTATATAGACTCGTAGAATTTCTCTTTATTTTGAAAACTTATCCTGGAAATAAATTGCAAAAGGCTATTATCCTTACAATTATTGAGAATTGGGTCAATAAATACCTGATTGTTGACTACATCGTATTCCCATATTATGGAATTACCAGTATTAATAGCAACCTGCAGTTTAGTAAAACTATCTTCCAGTATGGCATGTTGCTGGTGATGCAACGTATCATCCACAATCACTACAAAATAGCCCTTAATGGTTTGATGTTTTGTGTATAAAGGGATCCCTCTAACAGATAAGTATTTTATACAATCTTTGTATATAGAAGAGTAAGTGATTTTCGAAAAATCGTATGTTATCAATACATTGAAAGCGTTGCCTTTATAAACCTCCTGTAAAATTTCATCGGAAACATTCGGATCATTAAAGTTGTTAAAGTCCTCGAAGGCGTCTTCATTCACACCAAATATCTCCCTATCTGCCTTGTTACAAACTACAACGACTCCCTTTTCATCCAACACTTCGACACCGCATGGCAATAAATCAAAGATTTTTTTGAATTTAGCCATCCGATAAATTTCTTCATCTCCAATAATATCTATAAGGTCTTCAATTACTAATTGATCCGAAAAGTTTCCTATAATACTATCCATACGATTCGATTTAAGTCCCAAAAATACAGTCTACATACTATAATTCAGAATAAACCTTAAGCAATAAATAGCCTCACTATTAAATAGATACTAATAATGTATATATAATTACAGACAGGTTCACTTCACATATAATTCCTAAATATACAATTATTTTTTATTATGGAAGCTGTAAACATAAAAAAAGGATAAATGATTTGTTTTTCATTTATCCTTTTATATAATTGTAGATAATACTTATTTATTATAAACCTTACCGGATTGAGGTGACAAGTACCAACTCGCATTGTTGGATCCTCCCGACTTAGCCCAATTCAGGAAGTTAGGATATGCATCCTGAATCTTAACCGCCTCTATAGGATATTTAAAATCGGCAGTAGGAATTAACAATCCCCATACCATATTATTGTAATCCGTATAATCCAACGGATCACTTTTCACCTTTGAGGTAGGCTTATAACCAGCCAAGTGAACTTCTTTTCTGTTTATATCATTATTCTGTCCAATGATCAGATAAAAATTCAAATTAGAAATATTTATATCAGATTCCGAAACACTGTTATTAAATGCAACTTCAAACTTATATGATTTTGAAGCGTATTTAGTTTTAGAAGGATCCGTATTTGTTATACCTGGTGATGAAACACCAAAGGTACTGTATACATCCGGGAATAGAATTAGGTTCGCTTTCTCCTGTCCGTTTTCTTTCGTACCTATACTACTTGTTGAAGATACTAAAGACAAACTTCCTGAAGCAATTTTATCAAATTGTACCCCCAAAGCCAAACGATTGGTTGCTCCTGCTGCAACAGGTGTTACTTCGAAAGACAACGTAGCTAATTTATTATTGTTTCCTTTCGAATAGGATATTTTATCAATTGTAAATACAAAGTCATTCATATCATAATCTCCCAATGCAGGCCAGTTATCTTCCATAGCAAAGGTATATTCATTTCCTGTTTCTACCTTGATTGGGAAAGATGGATTTGTTGGCGTACCCGTACCTGGATCTTCAGTTGCTCCGGAACCGTTACAAGCTGTTTCTGCGATGGCTGTTTGAGGACTCTTTGTCAATTTGACATTTCCTGTTGTTTTATACAATAATCGTGAATCATAAGCTGGAGTTATAGCAGCTTCAATAGATCCTACAATTGATAAATGTTCAGAAAAATTAGAAGTCGGACCTACTGTTCCTGATTTTATATAGAACAGTGGTTCAAGGTTACTTTCTTTTGCCCCATTAATTTCAACATGGTAATTGAAAACAGCTCCATTCGCTACAGCAGTACTTGTTGGTAAATTATAGGCAGCAACATCTCCTATCGAGAATATGGCATTCCCTTTTAATGTAATAGTCGAATTATTACCCCAGAAGTCTTTGCAAGCCAACAATGAACCAGACGCAGAATTAATTGTTCCTTGTTCTGTATATAGGTCGTCGCATACGGTAAAACAGTTATTATTCAATGTTCCGCCGCCGCCACCAAAGTTCAGATAAGCAATCTCCATGTGGTGATTGTTATCAATCACAAACTTATTGGTCAACGAAACTTCAGTCGCTTTTATCTCGCCGTTGTTCTCCAGCTTTGTTGTAGAATTACCTGTTAGTTTTCGTACATTAAACAGATTGTTATTTTGGATTCCGGCACCATTGGTAACCTCAACATCTTGCGAATTTAAAGTACCGTTGTTTACAATCTTAGGATTGTTCCATCCCATCTCTATATTCTTTGCATTTAATGTACCGTCATTAATAACCAGGGTGTTGACTCCAATTTTCGAATTAGAAGCATTCAGGTTTAGTGTTCCTCCTTCATGTATGGCCACTACGATATTCTGTCCATACCAATTTAGGTCTGAACCTGCTGTAACTGTACCTTTAGGTAACACCACAATTTTGCAACCATCTGTTAATGGGAACTGTCCACTAAAAGTGGTGCTGCCAGCCACGTATAATTCAATTTTATTCTGTCCTCCGGGGAAAGTAATCTGATTGTTTGTAACGCCTTCGGGAAGGTAATAACTTTTATTAGCCGCAAGGGTTACAGCACCAGCACCTAAAGTAGTGCTTCCTGCCGGTAATTTATAATCACTCGCTCTATCTGCACTGGCAGGAATAGCGCGTGTATTAACCACAGAGCTGGATGTGCTTTTGGTTGTTATGGAATTAGTGGAAAAATCACAGATTGCGGTTGTAGCAGATGTTACATCTACAATCATAACAACTTCTCTTTGCAGAGGATCAATCTGTTTGATATACAAAACACTATCCGATTGAGATACAACAATATCTTCAACAAAAGGAGCTCTTCCTGTGGCTACTCCTGCAGTAAGAAGTTTTGATTTACTGTTGCTGGCCAATGGATTCTGGTTGTAAACTTCCACCAAATAAAATTTCTCACCATTGTATTCATCGTTTACATTTACGGTTAAATTTACGTTTTTGGTGGTCGTAAACTTAAATCCTACAGGGATTTCGGCATCAGGGTTCTTCTCGGCAATAACTTCCGGGTCGTAAAGGTCCTTCACACAACTGGAAAAAAGTAAGGTACTTGTAAGTACAGTAAAAGAAAAAACTCTAAACATCGGTTTCATAGTCTAACTATTATTCTTTGGGTACTAATAACTGCCAAGATTTATCGTAATCTCAGCTTTTTGTGTTCATCTGGAAAATTTCAGTTGCAAATTTACGTAATTAATTAAATCCTACTACATTTCATCTCAGACTATTTTAAATCGTTTAAACATTTTTAACCTAATATCTATTTTCACCCGATCAAAATACTCTGTTGTAAATCAGAACTTAAAATCTACTCCAGGATTTCACTATTTAACATCTACACACACTTTAAAGTTCAATATTATAGTATTTTATTTTATTATAAAGTGTTTTTCTATCAATACCTAGTATTTGAGCTGCTTTGGACTTATTATTTGAGGTTTGTGACAGGGCTGAAAGTATCAACTCTTTTTCATGATCTTCGTTGCGCAAGGGTTCGTGCGTTAAATTCTGATTATGGCCGTTTTGTTTAAATTCTTCCGGCAATTCATTTAATGTTATATACTTTCCTTTTGCAAGCAGTGTAGCATACCTGATTACATTTTTCATCTGGCGCAGATTTCCCGGCCAACCATAACTTTGGAACAAATTGATCGTTTCATTGTCGAATCCAAGAATGGATTTACTTAACTCTGCATTTGCAACATCCAAAAAATTGTTGGCAAACAACATAAGATCTTCTTTTCTTTCACGAAGATCCGGAATCCGGATGGAGAATTCGTTTATACGATGATACAAATCTTCTCTAAAGTCGCCTTTATCTATCGCCGACCTTAGATTTTCATTGGTAGCAGACAGCAGTCGTACATCGATTGTTATCTCCTGGTTACTCCCAATCGGTTTAATTTTGCGTTCCTGCAAAGCACGCAACAATTGCACCTGTACTTCGTAGCTAAGGTTTCCTATCTCGTCCAGAAAGAGTGTCCCTCCATGCGCCGCTTCAAATGCCCCTATCTTATTATCAATTGCTCCGGTAAAGGATCCTTTTATGTGCCCAAAAAACTCCGAAGCTGCCAGATCTGTGGGAATCGCCCCGCAATCCACGGCAACAAAAGGAGCATCGCTGCGCTTACTCAAGTCGTGAATCCGGCGAGCTATATGTTCTTTACCCGTACCACTGGAACCATTAATCAGCACAGACATATTCGTTGGGGCAACCAAACGTACATGTTCATACATCTGCCGGGCCAGCTGACTTTTTCCTTCAATGTACGAACCGGTCTCTTCGGGCTGTTTTTCTTCAGCTTCAACAGGGCTGGTTAAATTTTCATGTATTTTTGCGAGCAATAAATCCGGCTGAACCGGTTTGGATATATAATCGGAAGCCCCCAACTTCATTGCCTTGACTGCCGTTTGAATATCGGCATAACTTGTCATCATGATTACGGGCAACAGAGGATTCTGGACTTTCACCCATTGCAATAAATCGATCCCATCACTATCCGGCAATCGTAAATCGGAGATAATAAGTTCAAAATCTTTGTCGGAAAGATGTTGTTTCGCATCTTTCACATTCGCTGCCGAAGTGACATCAAATCCTTTTTTACCCAACCATGTAGAGAGCATTAAAGAAAAAGTCAGATCATCTTCAACAATTAGAATCCGCACCATAATTATTTTCAGAATTAAGAATATACAAAAGTAATAAAATTAATCTTATTGATAAAGGGCCATTTTCTTTATCTGCGTAATTAACAAAAAAGGAGTCCCCGTAAGCAGCGACTCCTTTCTGTATATTAAACTCAATTAATTTATTATTTTGCCTCTTTCTTTGCAGCCTCCTTACAGCATTGTTTTTTGTCGGCAGTAGCTGTACAGCAACTCTTTTTGTCGGCTTTTTCTTTACAACATTCTTTCTTTTTATCACACTGCTCTTTTTTTACTTCACTTTTAGCCGGAGCTTTTTTAGCATCCTGAGCATTAACGGTCAAAGCTGTTACGCTAGTCAACACTGCGATAGCAATTAAAAATTTCTTCATAACTTCTTTAATTAATTGATTTACTGATCTACATATAGTATCAAAAAATACCGCAGCGAAAATAATATGTTTTCTTTATTTCACAACCAAATTTTTAGTTAATTAAACAGAACATTTTTATCGGCATCAAAAGTTACTTCCTATTGAAATCTGATTGGAGTATCGAACTCCTGCCGCCCTTACACAAAAGCATGTCTGGTTCAGGTATAACCATCGGGTGTAAACTATTTCAGGATGGATTTTGGGAAAGTGTCCAGACTTTCAGTAGAATGATTTCTGATATGTCTGGTTTCTCAGTTTAAAGAATCAAAAAGTGTCTACTCAAATCAGTAAAAGTCATACTTAAATCAGTAAAAGTCACAACACCCCCTTTGCGTAAATTTTCCCTTAAGTGAAAAAAAAACTTCCCTTAAGGGAAAAATATTTTTTACTTAAGGGAAAATTTGCAGGTACTTCGCTTCTCATTTGCAGGTACTTTTTCTCTAAAATGTATATACATTTTGCGTTGTTTCCTATGACTTCTAAAATTGAAAGATATATGAATCATTCATCAAAGATATATGAACTGTTTGTCAAAGATATATGAACTTTCGCCCAAAGATATATGAATCATTTCCCGATCCTATAGGATTGAATTTCAAGCATAATAAGTGGTCGGATGCCTGATTACAATCTATTAAACCATACAAGGCGGCATCGTGGAGACGCTTACAGATGACAGATGAAAAGCATCTGTCACACAGCATCTGTCATGCCCGGAACCCTCATCAATAAAGGGATCTTCCATCAAAAATGAGAGATGACAGATGATTTTGAAAAAATTCAATTTGGCTGCACGTAGGAAGCTTTGAAAGCAAAAAAGCACCCCATAAGAGGCGCTTCCTTGTGTTTTGCAGACTTAAATAAATTCGTATTTTTATTCTTTTCTTTTAATCATACTCTCTCCTCCATTTTTACTGCATTACTACTCATATTTTATTCTCAATTTATACAAACATTGTCAATGCTGCCACACTAGATAGAACAACAATAAAAACAAATACCTTCTTCATGATCTTCAACCTCCACTTTTTCATTCTTAACCAGGTTCGTTATTAAAAGAGAATCGAAAATCATGCCAAAGAATCGTTTGTTTTGAGAATAATATTAATATTCTCATTTACAGACCATAGTAAAATTACGGGCCGTAAATGAGAATATAAGGAGTGAGGAATCGCAGCCACACCTGTGGAATTAATCTACAATCTTATGCCGTATAGAGGAAACAATCTTTCCAATTTTATCGATTGAGCTGGTCATAAGAGACGACCATTCGTCATCCGAAAGCGGATCCGACTTCTTCTCCAACGTTTCCAGCGCAGGAGTCAGATCCTTCGCTCCGATCATAGAGAACAAGGGTAAGAATTTATGTGCCAGTCGGGCTGCCTCTTTCCTGTCCTTTTTCTCCAAAGCTTTCTTAAACAGACTCAGATTATGACTGGTCTCGTCGCAAAAGGTCTTCAGAATCGCATTAGACGCCTGTGCATCGTCTCCGGCAAATGCCGTAAGTGCATCCAGATTTAATTCGGAAGCAGCAGGAATATGATCCGGGAAAATTGTTCTTACCAGATCCTGCAGTTGCTTAAGGGTATAGGGCTTGGTAAGAAACGCAGTAAAACCGGCGTTTGCCAGATCGGAGTCGTTGGGAACGCTTCCGGAAAGAGCAACCACAGGCATCGATGCTATTTCCTTATTATCAAGCGATCTGATCACTTTAAGAAGTTCGAAACCACTCATCTGAGGCATCTGTATATCCGTAATCACAAAATCATAGGACTCTTTCTGAAGCAGCTCTTTTACCTTCGAAGCATCGGAACATTTCTCCACAAGTATCCCCTGATAACCAAGCAACTCTTTGGCCAGAGCAAGCTGTATCGGATCGTCGTCAACCAGCAAGCAGTGAAGAGATGGTTTAGAGTCGGATGGTTGGACGGCTGACAGATCCGCATCAACCGCCTTCACCTCTTGTACCGAGGTTGCAGCCAATGGGATATCTACACAGAACATACTGCCCTTCCCCACTTCACTTTCGAAGGAGAGCGTACCGTTCATCAACACTACCAGCTTATGAGTAATGGCCAATCCCAGTCCGAATCCATCGGCGCCTTCACTTCCGGCAACCCGGGTAAACTCATTGAATAACTTATTTTTATCGGCTTCCGGAATGCCACATCCCTGATCCGAAACAATAATGTGTAAAGTATATTTACCAGATTCATGGGTAACTTCATAGCCCAATACGACCGATCCCTTTGACGTGAATTTAATGGCATTGGAAAGCAGGTTGCTGATAATCTGCCTGATTCGGATAGGATCTCCTTCCATAAAAAGATCTTTCGCCTCATTCTTCTCGTGTATCACAAACTTCAAACCTTTCGTATCTGCCATGGGCTTGAAGCTGAGATAGATTTCGTTTAGAAGCGAGGATACATTAAACGGAACAATATTGAATTCCATCTTATTGGACTCGAGGCGATGGAAATCCAACAGGTCGTTAACCAATGCCAGTATATGCCCCGAAGAAGCATTCATATTATTCAGGTAGTATCGCTGTCTCCCATCGGGATGGAGCCGTTGCAGCAATTCGGTATATCCAATAATCGAAGATAGCGGGGCACGGATATCGTGACTGATGGTAAGCATCAACTTTTCGCGCATCACCAGTAAGTCTTCCGCATATTTCTTGGCTTTCTCCAACTGTCTGCGATAGAATTTACTACGCGATACGTCTTTAGCTATCAGGTAGACAAACAACAGAACAATTATGACGGAGAGTATGGCAACCGCCGCGATAAACCGGGAAGCTGAACCTATTATCTGCTGTTTGCTGTTCATGCTTTCCAGTGAAGCGTTCAGCTCCTGACTCTCGATTTCGCGCAACATGCTATCTACTTCGCGGGAGATCTGACGGTTATCGTATCTCAACTTCCCGGCATATTCTACAATAAGTGCATAAAGTTCTTTCCGTTGTCCGGCTACATTGCACTGCAATCGTTTCAATACACTCGAAATGGTATCCGACGGATTATATGCTCCTCCCGTTTTATCCGCTATATACTCGCGGGACGATCGTCTAATTACACCGCTGTCTCCTTTTGAAGGAGAAAACACATCGGCTACCCGTTTTAAGAAACTTTTTGGTTTTTTCTTTACAAACACCGTGTCTTCATGCACCTGCACCTTCTTAAGCATAGCCACCTCTTTGGCCAGTTTATCCTGCGATGCCAGCACTTTATTGATGTTCTGGTTGTATAGCTTTTCAAAATCGGCATCATTCCAGATGCTAAGGAGCTCTTTAGTGTTATATCTCTTACGTTCGATCAGAGAGCTGATCGTATCAATAATGACATGTTGGGAGGAATCGTTGGACAGCATACGGAGCGAATCCAAATTTCGCTGAGCAAGATCGAAGGTTTCATCCAGAATCGCTCCGGGATTCACTTCGGTAGTATCAGCCTTTTTACCAAAGTCAACAAACTGACTTAATGCTTCGCTTTCGTACAGCAGCGACTGCGTATTGGTAACCAGGTACACTTTCCGCCTGGAGATATCATCCGTTGTATTTTCTGTTGCAAATTCTTCTACAATATTAAAAATGTAGATTACCGAAAGGATGGCTGCTGCGATAAGTAAGCCATATCCTATAAGGACTTTTCTTGTAATATGGAAACGCTCTTTCATCACACATCTTGTATTTTGAGCAAAAGTAATAAAATATACAAAAGAACAACAATCTTGCATTACAAAGTATAAGAACTAACTACTCAAACATGCGCCAGAATAACGAAGCTCCACAGGCAGGGTAAGCGAAAGGCTAAGCAGGGAATCATTAATACAAAACAAGTATGCTGTAAATAGAAAAGGGTGCCTCATCAAACGGAGACACCCTTGTTCAGGTAAAATTATATATCAATTATTGAACATCTTACTTCGGAAAGTAAGACATAGATCAAAGTTACAATTTATTATAGAGCAAATGCCGGTTTACGGTGAATCCACTGACCACGAGTAAAGTCGGGGAAGTCAACAACCGCACCGCCTCTGGCAACCGACATCTCAGACAAGCCCGAGATAGCACTCCATGCCGCTGCATCGTAGCAGTCCATCGGAGCCGGTTTCTTATTTCTGATTGCGTCGATAAAGTCGTACATCATGATAAAGTCCATACCTCCGTGACCAGCTTCTTTGGCTTTCGCTTCAAGTGAGCTCCACAATTTATGGTCATATTTCTTGAACCACTCATCAGAATCATCCCAGTAGTGAGGTTTAGCCGACTTTCCTTCAATGTATACATGATCGCCGTCGTTCATCCACAAGCCATCTGTTCCCTGAATACGGAAACCTAAAGAATAAGGACGTGGAGAGTTGGTATCGTGTGTAACAATAACAGTCTGACCATTTGCACACTTAATCATAGAAGTAACAATATCACCACAGTTAAAGCGTAGTTTAGCCAAAGGATGATTTTCGCCACCGTTATCTACAACGAATTTATGAAGACCACGCGATTGAGTAGCCATTGCCGATAATGAAAGGAAACGGTTACCACGGTTGATGTCCAAACAGTTGGCAACCGGACCGGCACCGTGAGTTGGATACAGGTCGCCGTTACGTGTGATAGAATGGTTTGTTCTCCATTGAGCTTCTGCAAAAGCCTCTTTACCCATCTTCAATTCGCCGCCCGGTATGTAACTATAGTTCTTTCCGTCGTTGAATTTGATATTACGTAAATCGTGCTCGTAACCACAACGGGCATGAATCAACTCGCCGAACAATCCCTGACGGGTCATATTAAGTGCAGCCATCACATCCCTGCGATAACATACATTTTCCATGATATTAAGATGACTGCCGGTTGCTTCGGATACATTAACCAAATCCCAGCACTCTTCAAGCGTATTGGCTGCAGACACCTCAACACCTACGTACGGAACGCCGGCCTTCATAGCTGCAACAGACATAGGTACGTGCCATTCCCATGGGCTGGCAATGATAACACAGTCAAACTCTTCGTTGTTAAGCATCTGTTCAAATGCACGTTCGCTGCCTGTATATACCTTTGGAGCCGCTACGTTAAATTTGGCAATATGTTTCAGTGTGCTGTCAAGCGGTCCTTGCTGTATATCGCAAATGGCCACAATCTTGTTTCCTTCAATGGCAAGCACATTGTTAATGTGTTCCTGACATCTGGATCCGGTTCCGATAAAACCAAAACGAAGTTTACCGTCGTCTTTTCCGGCTGGTTTCTTTTTTGCTTGTGTTTCTGATAAATTAGCTGCTACAGCGTTATTGGCTACTGCAAGTCCTGCAGTTCCGATACCTGCAACTGTCATCTTCTTAAGAAATGATCGGCGCGTGTTTTCCATTTTTAAAATAAATTAATTATAATACGTTTTGTGTGTGTTTAATTCGCAAAATTAAAGGTTTAAATTTACGAAACAAACAATTATCAAATTAAAAACGGGACAACAACGGAATTAATCCGTTTTGTTGTCCGTTTTTTTATTAATAATCCTTAGGGATTTTGTGTCAATTTACAATTAATGCTTGCGTAAGCATTGATCTGATCTTGCGGGATAAACTGAACTACCCGTGTATCTGTTGCCTTAATTTCTTCCATGGCGTTATGCGGACCCGGATAATGACGTGTCAATGTTCCTCCGTTACGGTATACATCAAAACTGCGTTCTGCTTCGTAAGCAAGCTCCAATTGTCTTTCCTTATCAATCAGTTTGGCGGCATTGGATGCGTTAAGCGAAGTATAACCTTGACCCGGTAACGAACGCTCGCGAATCACATTCAAATTAAGTACAGCATTGGCATAGTCACCCTTCTTGGCGTAACACTCTGCAAGGTTCAGATACATCTCTGCCAGGCGGGAGATGATGGGTGAATGCAAATGAGATTCGCCCTCCTGTTTTGAGCACTTGTAAATGTAGAACATCGGATAAACCCTGTTCAGGAGCATCATGTAATCTTTCACCCCTTTATAGGTCTTGCCTTTGTAGTTGATTGAATAATAACCCTGCTCCTTGTCTAATTCGGTAAGCTGATAGGTAGTGGTAACATCTTTTCCGTCAACCTGCTCTGTTATCTGCACATACAAAGAACCATCCGTATTGTATTTGATAGGGCTCTGAACATAGTTGTAGTTTGTCTGCGCACCGCTTGCATTGTAAACATCCTTGATAAAGCGGAAGGCTTCAATCTTTTTATTCTCATCCTGACCTACATACTGAGGGACGATGAATGCAGAACGGGCATCTTTTCCGCGTCCGGTTTCATCCAGCAATTCCAGGTACTTGGCACTTGCATACATTTCACCCCAACCCATTCCGTCGATGTTGGCATACATACCGCCGATACCGTAGTAATGATCGTATCCTGAAAACTCGGACGATACACGCTTAACTGCAAAGATGGTTTCAGTTTGAGCTCCGTCTTCGGGCGAGAATGTATTGTATTTCATAAAATTCTCTCTGTTGAGAAGCTGGTAACGACCACTTTCAATCACCTTTTTAGCATAGTAGATTGAAGAATCTGCATAGGTTGTATTTGGATTCTCGTACGTACCGCTCATGTACATGTACACCCTCGACAACATGGCCTGAGCTGCCTCGCGGGTGGCATAGGCGGCTGTCTTGTTTTCATTCATCAGCGCCTCACCTTTACGGAGGTCGGCAATTGCCTGCGCATAGGTATCTTTAACCGAAGCACGGTCCGGCAAAACCAGGTTGTTCAGGTCGGCCGGCAATCCGTTTACGATGGGAACCCCCAGGTTTGTTTCGGGCGACTGATAATAAGGCCTTCCATACGCTCTGCACAGATAGAAATACATGGTACCACGCAGGTAGTAAGCCTCACCCAGACGCTGGTCAACTTCGAGAGTCTCGCCCTATTCAACCAGCTTCATCAGGTCGCTTGCCTGCGAGATCACCTTATAACTGTTATTCCAGAAGGTATTGAGGCGATAGTTGGATGGCGTGTGCTGATAGGAGATAAACGTATAGAAAGCATCTGTAGACGAACCCCTGATCATCATATTGTCGCCGGCATATTCGCCAACGCGGTGCATTACATCCGACCAACCCTTCAGCTGAGC
The DNA here is from genome assembly GCF_013409575.1 of Macellibacteroides fermentans. NCBI lineage: Bacteria > Pseudomonadati > Bacteroidota > Bacteroidia > Bacteroidales > Porphyromonadaceae > Macellibacteroides > Macellibacteroides fermentans. The sequence goes on from NZ_JACCCY010000009.1 coordinate 25,550, forward strand.
GTAGCAACCATTCAATAATATATCAAGCGAGGCTTGTTTATCTTCGGTGATTTTATCTGCCGAGTATTTATCATAAGGCAACCGTTCAATGTCGCAAGCCGTAAATGAGCATGCGGCTGCCAGTGCTATTGTTAGTATCTTTTTCATCTTTTCTTACAATCAAAATGTTACATTAAGGCCAAACATAAACTTACGGGTAGACGGATACACAGCCGTTGTCACCCCTGTGATTTTCCCATCATGGGGAGGTATTTCCGGGTCAACACCCGAGTAATCGGTAAGCGTAAACAAATTCTCGCCAGAAACGAACAGACGCAGGTTCGAGATATACCACTCCGGCAAAGCCAGATTATAACCAATGGTAAGGTTACGCAGTTTCAGGTACGATCCGTCTTCAAGGAAACGAGAAGAGGCTTTGTTTGAGTTCGTACCGTTGTTATAAATTCCTTGCGGATGCGTTGCGATATCGCCGGGCTTCTCCCAACGGCTCCAGCCATCCTGCAGTTTCATCTGGTTACGGTCTGTATAGGTACCATCCGAGTCGTACTCTGCACGGGCATAGTTATAAATCTTGCCGCCTACCGAATAACCGAATACAGCCGACATATCTAAGTTTTTCCATGACAGGTTGGTAGAGAATCCTCCGAAGAAATCGGGAGTATAACGATCTATCGCAATCTGATTCTTAGAAGCATCACCGTAGCTGAAAGTCTTCACCCTTTCGCCAGTGGCATCGGTCTTATACCACTGAGCCTTACCCGTTTCAGGATCAACACCAGCCCATTCTGTAAGATACCAGGTATCCACATCCAATCCGGGTTTCAGCAATTTCGAAGCAGAACCGGCGATACCGGCACCGTCGCCAACGATAATTTCAGATTTATCTCCATACAGTTCGGTCACCTTGTTACGGTTTAACCCGATGTTTGCATCCACACTCCAGTTCCAGTCTTTCGACTTGATAATATCGGCACCAACCGAAAGTTCGAAACCGTCGTTCTGTACACAACCTACGTTACGCCAGATACTGGTAACCCCGATGATACCGGGCAATGGCACCTGATATAGTAAACCCGAAGTATTTTTATGATAATAATCCAATGTTACACGTACGCGGTTAAAGAAAGAAGCATCTACACCCACACCGGTTGTATAGGTCTTTTCCCAGGTAAGATCGTCGTTTTTAACCTGATTAAGAATTGCTCCCGGCAGTTCGTTGTAACTTTCGCTCAAACTATAAAGCGCATATTGAGGATACAAAGCACTGGGGCGGTTACCAACCGAACCGTAGCTGGCACGTA
>NZ_JACCCY010000010.1 GCF_013409575.1 Macellibacteroides fermentans
AAAGAGTATTTCCGTATCGTACATCCGCGCCAAGGAGAAGAACGATACCGACAGGGTATTGTCCTTATATGGCAGTCCGTCTGAAAGGTATTGGTAATCAAAATCAATTAATAAACAGGACAAATTATGAATTTTGATAACCTACATCAGATTTTAGCGAATCTGTATCAGGAAATGCTTCCGCTTTGCGGTAATATGATTGGCGTCGCAAAAGGAATAGCCGGATTAGGTGCTTTGTTTTACGTCGCATATCGGGTTTGGCAGGCGTTGAGCCGTGCCGAACCGATCGACGTATTTCCGCTGCTTCGTCCTTTTGCCATCGGGTTGTGCATTATGTTTTTCCCGACATTGGTGTTGGGGACAATCAATGCCGTAATGAGTCCGATCGTCAAGGGCACAAACAGTATTTTGGTATCGCAGACACTCGATATGAAAGCGTATCAGAAGCAGAAAGAAGATTTGGAATATGAGGCACGGGTGCGTGAAGGGAAAGCCTGGTTGGTTGATGATAAAGTGTACGACCAGAAAATGAAAGAACTCGGCATTACCGATGCCGGCGAAGTCGTCAGTATGTGGGGCGAACGTCTCTGGTACGATATAAAGATGTGGTTCCGGCAAGTGATACGGGATTTTTTCGAGTTGCTGTTCAATGCTTCGGCACTGGTCATCGATACGATACGGACATTCTTTCTGGTCGTGCTTGCCATACTGGGACCCATAGCGTTTGCCTTTTCCGTCTATGACGGATTCCAGTCAACGCTGACCCAATGGATTGCACGCTATATCAGCGTCTATCTGTGGCTGCCCATTTCTGATATTTTCTCCTCGATACTTGCCCGCATACAGGTATTGATGCTTCAACAGGATGTTGCTCTTCTGCAAAACCCGAACTATATCCCCGACGGCTCAAACGGTGTATATATCGTGTTCCTGATAATCGGGATTATCGGATACTTTACCATTCCGTCCGTAGCCGGTTGGGTAATCCAAGCCGGAGGAATGGGCAATGCTACCTCAGCCATCAATAAAACGGCGGGTAAGGCAGGTGCTATTGCCGGAGGTGTTGCGGGTGCAACAGCAGGAAATGTCGGCGGTCGCCTGATCGGTAAATAATAAATCAATGTGCCAATATGCTAATGTGTCAATGATACTAATTATAACGGCATTGGCATATTGGCAAATTATCACATTAACAAATTAATTATATGGAATTTAAAAGTTTAAAAAACATTGAGACAAGTTTCAAACAGATACGGATTATCGCTATTGTATTTGTCGTCTTGTGTGCGGGAATAACAGGCTATTCGGTTTGGAATTCCTACGCATTCGCCGAAGCGCAACGGCAGAAAATCTATGTATTGGACGAAGGCAAATCGCTTATGGTGGCACTTTCGCAAGATTTATCACAAAACCGTCCGGTAGAAGCACGTGAGCATATAAAACGTTTTCACGAGCTGTTTTTCACGCTCTCTCCCGATAAGAAAGCCATTGAAAGCAATGTCAGCAGGGCGTTGTTCCTTGTCGATAAAAGTGCATTCAAATATTATCAGGATATGCAGGAGAAAGGCTACTATAACCGCATTGTGTCGGGCAATATCAATCAGGTTATCCGGATTGATTCCGTCGCCTGCAATTTCGAGATGTACCCTTACAAGGCGACTACCTATGCACGGCAGATGATTATCCGGGCAAGCAACGTAACCGAACGAAGTCTGGTTACACGCTGCGACCTGATAAACTCGGTACGTTCCGACAATAATCCGCACGGATTTACGATGGAACGCTTTGAGATCATTGAAAACAGGGATTTACAAACCATAGACAGATAGCATTATGATAAGAAAGAAAATTACAAACCTGAGAGACCGCATAGAAGACGGCTTGCGGTCATTGTTGGGGCAAATATCGCCCGACGGACGGATTGTCGTAATCCTTGTAATGCTTTTTCTGTTCAGTGCAGCTTCCATTTACATAACGGTTTCCTCTATTTACAACATAGGAAAGAAAAGCGGTCGGGAACAAATGCAGATAGAGCATATCGAGCGCTTAGAGTTGGAACAGCAACAAAAAGCAGACAGTATAAACCAATTAAATAGATTTGAGTATGAGTAATGAAAAAGAAGGCGACGAAATAAAAACCGACGTTGCCGAAACCAATAAAAAAGAGCGTAAAGAGGCCAAACCGAGAAAAGAACTGACTCCGCAGGAAATACAGAAACGGAAAAAGATGCTTGTCTATCCGCTGTTTGGACTTTTGTTTATCGGTGCGATGTGGCTCATTTTTGCCCCTCCCGGAAGAAAAGAAGAACAGCAACCCGACGGATTTAATTCCGAACTGCCTGTTCCCAAAGATGAAGCTATCGTCGGGGACAAGCGGACGGCTTACGAGCAGGAAGCGATGCAAAACAAGCAGAATGAAAAGATGCGGAGTTTGCAGGATTTCGCCTTCGCACTCACGGAGGAAGAAGACCGGAAAACGCAGGTTACTCCCGAAAGTCAAGTTGCTGTTGCAGATTCCTACAATTACGGCAGCGGTTCCCGGAACACATCGACTATTCAATCATCGGCAAATGCCTATCAAGATGTAAACCGTCAGTTGAACGACTGGTACGAGCATCCTGCAACGAATACGGACAAACAACAGGCACAGCTTGAAAAAGACGAGCGCATTCAGGAACTGGAAAGGCAACTGGCTGAAAAATCGGCTGCCGACCAACAACTTGAACTGATTGAAAAATCGTATGCCATTGCAGCCAAGTATATGCCGGGCGGACAGCCTGAACAGGCACAGACAATAGATAATACAATCAGCCTGAAAGAAAAAAATGTTGCAAAACCTGTATCGCAAGTCCATCAAAGCGTGGTTTCGTTGTTGGCTGCACCAATGGAAAACGGGGAGTTTTTGGAGCAATACGGCAAGCCCCGCAATATGGGATTTATCACGGCTGCCGGAAACGAAACGGTAACGGATAAAAACAGTATCCGTGCTTCGGTGTACCAAACCGTAAGCATTTCCAACGGAAAGGAAATGCAACTTCGTTTGTTGGAGGCGATGAGAGCCGGAGACAGGTTGATACCTGCAAACACGATTCTCACCGGAAGTGCAAAGCTTGGCGGGGAACGCCTCCATATTACCATTACTTCCATTCAGTATGCGGACAATGTGATACCCGTTGAAATGGAAGTGTATGATATGGACGGTATGCAAGGGATTTCTGTTCCGAACTCGGACGAAATAACCGCGATGAAAGAGATTGCCGCCAATATGGGTACATCAATGGGGAGCAGCATTACGATAACGGACGATGCGGGATCACAGCTTGCCGCCGATTTGGGACGAAGCGCCATTCAGGGAACATCGCAGTTTTTCAGTAAGAAGATGCGGGAGGTCAAAGTTACGTTGAAAGCGGGATACAAGGTTTTATTGCTTCCCAAAGCACAATAATTGAAACAAGAAAACGGCGAAAGCCAACCACTAAAAAAATCCAAGCAAATTTAATCATTAAACAATTAAAACAAATTTCGTATGAAACAATTTCTTTTTGCACTCGCCCTCATCGGGTGCGTATGCACAGCAAAAGCGCAAGACACAACTTCAACGCCCTCCAAAGGCGATTATTTTGACGGTCTGACACGACCGCTGACTTTTAACCGGATGATACCTCCGTATGCGTTGGAGGTAACATTTTCAAAAACGGTACATATTATTTTCCCTTCCGCTATCCGCTATGTGGACTTAGGTTCTGCCGATCTGTTGGCTGCCAAAGCGGATGGAGCAGAAAACGTTCTCCGGGTAAAAGCTGCCCTTCGGGATTTTTCCAAGGAGAGCAATTTGGCAGTTATCACCGAAGACGGGGCATATTACACGTTCAACGTAAAATATGCTGATGAGCCCGTGAAACTTTCTATTGAAATGACCGACTTTATCCACGACGGCGAAGCGGTAAACCGCCCAAACAACGCACAGGAGATTTATATGCGGGAATTGGGGAGTGAATCGCCTTTGTTGGTCAAGCTGATAATGAAGTCCATTTACAAAAATGACGATCGGGAAATTAAGCATATCGGATCTAAACGTTTCGGCATCCAGCACACGCTCAAAGGAATTTACACGCATAACGGATTGCTGTATTTTCATTTGCAACTCAAAAATTCGTCCAATGTGCCTTTTGATGTGGATTACATCACGTTCAAAATCGTCGATAAGAAAGTAGCCAAACGTACCGCTATTCAGGAACAGGTAATCGTACCGCTTCGGGCGCATAATAACCTGACATTGGTAGGTGGAAAGAAAACAGAACGTGCCGTATTTACCTTGCCTAAGTTCACTATTCCCGATGACAAGCACCTGATTATCGAACTGAACGAAAAAGAGGGCGGACGGCATCAGTCGTTCGTGGTTGAAAACGCCGACCTCGTAAGAGCCAAAATTATCAATGAACTCAAAGTGAAGTAAGAGGATGAAAAAATCATCAATCATACTAACGTTTGCGTTGTGCCTGGTCTTTATTGACCAAGCCTACGCGCAGCGTTGTTTACCCGGAATGCAGGGCATACAGGTAACAGGCGGAATGGTGGACGGATTTTATTCGTCGGACAATAAGAATGAACTGGGCTATTATTTTGGGGCATCTATGGCGACTTATACCAGAAACGCCAACAAATGGGTGTTCGGTGCGGAGTTCCTGAACAGGTATTATCCCTATAAAGAGGACAGAATACCTGTCAGCCAGTTTACGGCAGAGGGAGGTTATTACCTGAAATTCCTTTCCGACCGGAACAAAGTTGTGCTTTTCTCTTTGGGCGGATCTGCTCTCGCGGGATACGAAACAAGCAACTGGGGAGAAAAGAGACTCTTTGATGGCTCTACGCTTCGGGATAAAGACAGCTTTATCTACGGCGGTGCGATTACATTGGAAATGGAAACCTACCTGTCCGACCGTGTTGTGTTGCTTCTTACAGGACGTGAGCGGATATTGTGGGGGACTTCAACAGGACATTTCCATACCCAATTTGGACTGGGACTGAAATTTATAATCGATTAAACATAGAATTATAATGAAAAAAACATTAGCATATTTACATAATATCGGATGCGCCTCGGCAATTTCAAGCAAGCTTGATTGCACTCGGCTTTCACGATATTTTTTATACACGCTACTGCTTGCGGCAGTAGTCTGTGCCTGTTCTGACGACTTGGATATTCATCAGGTTTACGCATATGATTTGGTTTGTATGCCGGTGCAGAAAAAAATCGTTCAGAATGAAACTGCGGAAATCCGCTGCCAACTGGTAAAAGAGGGCGACTATGAGCAGGCGAAGTTCTTCATCAGGTATTTCCAACCTGATGGAAAGGGCGAACTGCGAATGGATGACGGAACACTGTTGCTTCCGAATGACCGATACCCGTTGGATAGGACTACGTTCAGGCTGTATTATACTTCCCGATCTACCGACCAACAGGTTATCGACGTGTATATCGAAGATAATTTCCGGCAGGTGGTGCAAAGGACATTCAGCTGGCAGAATGAAAACGGCGATAAGGAAGAATAAGATTAACGAAAATAATCACTAACCAAACGAAAACGCTCGAATAATTTTCGGGCGTTTTTTGTAATCTCGGAAAACCTTATGAGATATATACTGTTAATCTCCACAATTTTATTGCATATTCCAATTTTCGCACAGCTAAACAGAAAGTCGGAAATAGAAAAATTGACCGAAAAAGTTCACTCTATTAAGGAGTTCAAACAAATAGCCGATTCACTACAAATGTCTGTTAATGAACTTTGCGATTACCCCATAATTTATCCTGTTAAAAAACCACTGCGTATTTCGTCAGGTTTCGGAATACGTTATCATCCCATTTACAAAAGACGGATATTTCATACAGGAATTGATATTCCAAAGGCTAAGGGTACGCCTGTGTATGCCTCTGGAAACGGAATAGTAATCCGTAAAGGTTACTGTTCGGGGTATGGGAATTATATAGAGATTGAACACACAGGCGGTTTTCATTCGCTTTACGCCCATCTAAGCAAAACGATAGTGAATGTAGGAGATTCAGTAAGTATCACTCAACAAATAGCTTGTGTGGGTAATACCGGGATATCGACAGGCAGCCATTTGCATTATGAAATAAGGAAAGGGAGGCATTATTTGAATCCTATTGGATGGGGTTACTGCCTGATTGAAATATGGAGCAAACAAATTATAAATGAAAAGACAGCATGAAATTTCTTACCACATATTTACAGCACGGAGAAGACATAAAGTACAGGGCACGGATACATCTTTCTTATTCTTGCAACCTACCATACTATTGGCTATCGGGTTTATGTGATATTTTGATGAAATGAAAATAACGCATTATTTATTTAGGGATCACACTTCTGTTCTTGGGATTGGTTTCTCTCATACAGCGTGTATTAGTGAAAATTGGGTCAGTATATGCCATAACCAACAAACGAGTGGTAATCAAAACGGGAGTAATAAGTCGCCGGACGGTTGAACTGGTTCTTGCCAAATGCGAGGGTATTCAGGTAGTACAGGGTGTTTTGGGGCGTATCTTCGGGTATGGTTCTATTGTGGTTACAACTGGCGGTGCTACCAATTGCTATTATTGCGTTGCCCATCCGTTTTGGTTTAAGAGGGCGATAAATGAACAGATTGCTCTATCCCGAATGTAGGTAGGCGACTTCGGACAACTTATTGAAAAACACTTGATAAGTAATTTTGTCAGGTGTCTTTTTATGAGTACTTTTGCAAAAAAATAAATATGATTTATAGAACAAGAACTTACATTGCTGCTGATTGGGATAGTGACAGTAATGCAGTTGAGCAGTTAAATAAATGGAACGACAGTAACTATTTTAGCTTATCGTTTATTAATGCTCACGACTTACAGCAGGCACGTGACAATAGTCTTAATTGTAGCATCAAGAGTTCTCTCGCTACAAGGCTTAATGCGTCTAAGACATTTATTCTTATTGTTGGAAATAATACAAAAACAGTAAGAAGTGGTAGTTGTCAATATTGTGGAAGTAAAAATAGTTGGACAGGAGCTTGCGCACGAGGGTATTCTGTCGATAACCGAAGTTATATTGAATATGAATGCGAGAAAGCTGTGCGAGATGGATTAAATATTATTGTGTTGTATAAAGCAACCACAGTAGATAGAACAAAATGCCCAGATGCTGTAAAAAATGTTGGCATTCATATGCCGATGTGGGGATATAATAATGGACAATTGGTTTGGAATTACCAAGCGGTAAAATCCGCTTTCGGTCAGTAGTCAGAGCTTAACAAACAAATAGATATTATGGGAAACAAAACAAGTAATTATTCAGCTTTTTATGTAAGTGAGCCTTTTAGCGAATCATCTTTAGGAGCTCATGCTACAAAAGATTTTTATTATTACAATCTACTAAGAGCATGGAAGGGAAAAGACAGTTCGTTTCCATTCAATGATTCGCATGATAAAACATACAATGTTCGTGATGGAAGTGATTGGGAAAAGACACTAAAACCAAGATTAAGAGAAAGATTAAATTGTTCAAAAAACATTGTACTTTTTCTGAGTTCTATAACAAAAAATTCAAGGGCATTGAGAGAAGAAGTAGATTATGGAATTAATACGCTTGGACTTCCTGTTATTGTTATATATCCCGAATATGATAATAAGCAATCGTTGCTGACTCTTACTGGAAAATCAATAAATAATACTATAAAATCCCTATGGGACAATCTCCCGATTTTCAGAGATTCAAAATCGAAAGTTCCCATCATGCACATTCCTTTGGATAAATCGTTAATCAAATCGGCTCTAAACGATTCTGATTTAATGATAAATACTAAATGCGCGCCAAATGATTATTTCTTTAATTAAACTAAATATGAAGAAGGTTACTTTTTTCGACAAAAGAATACTGACAAAATTTTGGGGATATTTTTCTGTAATTTCAGGTATAATATCATTTATCTATTTGTTCAATTTTCTTCCCGCCACTTGTGAAAAATGCAATCTATGGATAGGTATTTCGTGCGTAATTATCCTTATTATTATTTATTTTTCAATATGGATTTACGTTAATAAACTAAAGAATGTGAAGATAGACATTGATGGCAGCAATGTAATTATTAAAGAGGGTGATATATTTAAAGAAGATGGATATAAGGTTATTGGCTTTAATGAATACTTTGATACTCAGGTTGACAATAAGATGATATCAGAGCACTCACTCAATGGTATTTTCATAAAAAAAATATGTGGTAACAATACTGAAGAACTTGATAAATACATAGTCGAGCAATCTGATTCAGAGGATATTGTTGCTAAAAATGTAGAAAGAAGAAAAGGAGGAAAAAAAATAAAATATAAATTAAGCTCCACTATTGTTTATGATGAATATTTGTTGACGGCTTTTTCAAAATTTGACGTTGAGAATAGAGCTAATTTAACAATGCCTGAATATATTGAATTCCTTATTAATTTTTGGGATAGAGTCAATCGAATTTATGCTCAAAAAAATGTTTCAGTACCAATATTTGGTTCTGGTATTACCCGCATAAAGGAACATAAAAATATTACTGATGAAGATTTGTTAAAAATAATGCTTTGGACATTTAAACTAAGCGAATACAGATTCAAATATCCCGCTAAATTAACCATCATCATACACAAAGACAAAATAGATGAAATTAATTTATTAGATGTTGAATCAATGGAAAAAGGCTTATGAAACAGCCAATATTGAAAAGGGCTTTTTGTTACTTTTTCTCCGCCCATTTCAGGCTCACGGAAAAAGTAGCGGGCGGAAAAACCGCCCGTCTGTGTTACTTCTGCTTATTCGATAGCCATTCGTCCCTATGTTTTCGACATTCTTCCAATGATTTGGCAACGGTAGAGAACAATTCTCCGTTTGTATGGCGGTAATCATATTGGTAGTATTCCGTTCCTTTGAACGCACCTGCAATAAATGTAGTGTAATTCTCTTTGCCCTGCTCGCAAACGGAGCAACCTTTGTTGTTGATTGAATTTGTATTCATCGCTATGGATATTAGTTATTGTCAATAATTTCAAGATGTTGAAGAGTGCCGAAATCGTCGTGTAGTCGGGCAAATGACCAACCTTCTTTGTACACATCATTTCCCCACCGATGTTTTTTGTCGTATCTCACTTTGACTTCCGCTGTGTATTCGGTTATCTTAATTTCCTCGATTGTTCCTGTTACTATTAAGCCTGTAAAGATACACTTACAACGCTTGCCGATTAAATCTGTTGTTACTTCTGCTGCTTTCATATTTGTATGTTTTTTATTTGTTTTATGCTGCTAATCTTTCTTCGATAAGTGGGATATTGCTTTCCACAAGTTGAATAATTCGGCTGTGATGTTCGGTGTTCTTGTTGCAAATGCCCCTGCTTTGAATAACTTTCAGTTGTGAGAGTGATACCTCAATGGTTTCAATCCGTTGTCCGTCAATGCAAGCGGAAAGGATAAGGCTGTCGGTTTTCGAGTGGTAACCGCCTACACAATGGTGCATCAGTTTTCCCTCCAACACAATGTCGGCAACGCTTTCGAGTACCCGAACGCTGATAAGTCCGTCTGAAAACATCAACCCGAAGAATTTGGCTTTGGCTTCCTTATATTCGGCTTCTTTCTCCAACTGTTTTTCAAGTTCCTGTCGTGCATCGGCTTTGGCTTTCTTCCGCATATAGCGGTCGTGTTCTGCGTGTAAATCGGTCGGGCAAATATACTTGGCGTTGTGCAGGTCTTTCCCGAAAAAGCGGAGATTGTCGATATAGTCGCACCAAAGCGTTGCATCTTCAATTTTGTAAGCGTCGCGGATACAAATGCGGATTGATTGCCAATAGTTGATAATGTTTTTCCAACCAATATCCATAATCCGTTCGAATAGTTTGGTATATCCCGCCTTGATTAAGGTTTCTGCTCTACTGTCAGCCAATAGGGTACGGAACAAGTCCAATGGTTTTTGATTGTAAAACGCTTTTTTGTAACCTGCCCGTTTCAGTTCCGGAATTAGTTTTTGTTTCGGGTATATAGTGCCTGTGCCTATTCTGTCATAAACATTAACACAAAACTTATTATTGCTGCTTTCGTTACGTAATTCGAGTGGAGAATGGAATATCCACGAATCAATATACATTGTTCCCATTGTTTGACGAAGCCGTGCAAATGTGGCGTATTTCCCATCAGGTGCAATCCAGCGTTGCATTACCTCCGAATGCGTATATTCAGGTAAATGACCAACTTTTGCGATATACTTAAACATAATGGTACGCATCACTTGAAAACCCTCGCAAGCGGTCATAATGGTCATATAGTAATATTCGCAAAAAGCACGCTTCTTAGTAGTTTTCACTTTCAATCTGGTTTTGCAATTGGGGCAGTTACATTCGGTCAATGTATCAACCAAATAACCTTTTCCTTGCCACGAATGACCGCATTTAGTGCAAGTGATTTTGCCTTTGTCCGTTCTTTGTCCGATATGTTCAATAATGTTATCATATCCCCATTGGACTTGCTTTTTCGTCAGTTTTGGCAGTTTATTGCTTACTTCAACTACTCGCTGCTGGAATTTATTTTTCGGTTTCATAGCTTTAAAAATCAAATAAACTTGGTTGGGAAATAATGGTTTGTTTGGGTGCTTTCTTTGTCGCAGATTGTTTTATTTTGTTATACTCCTCGTTTTGCAACTGTTGTATAGCGTCTTTTCGTGCTTGTTGCTTTTCTTCTTCGGTCAATTCAACGAAGTGGTTTACTACTACGTGAGCATTGTTCATCGGTTCGCCTATCTCAATGGTATCTTCATCGTAATAATGTTTATCACAAGTTTTGATAATCATTATTATCCAAAGTATATCATTATCCAAAGCTGTTTATATCCAATATTGATTGTCAATACTTTACAGTCAATAGTTTTCAGAATAGCTTTGGATAATATTAGCTTGATTTCTGGTAGTTTACTGCTTAAATTCCCTTTGCTTTTAGGTTTATTCACTACCTTTGTGAAAAACACAATAGGATGATACAGAGTATAAAGATAGATTGGTTAAACTGTTTTGGCATTAAGAGTCTTAACCATGAATTTAAGTTTTCCGCTGGAAAACAAGTGCATCTTATATATGCGGCTAATGGGACAATGAAAACATCGTTTGCCAAGACAATGAAATTTCTGTCAGAACAATCAAAAGAAAAACCTTGTGACCAACTTTGCAAGGAAAATGATGTTAAGTATGATTTAACAGCCGATGGTAATAATATATTGAATAAAAATATTTTTGTAGTAAATGGTGATGATGAGATAGATAGTTCCGGCTCTTTTATAAACTTCCTAGCTAGTGTTGAGCTTAAAACAAAATATGATGAAATATATCAAAAGCTAACAAAGGAGAAAGAATCTCTGATGACTAAGTTGAAGAGCAGTTCACAAAGTACCGATTGTGAAAAAGAAATAGTAGAAACCTTTACACAGAATGAAGATGATACTATTTTTAGTATTTTGGAGAAAATAGATCCTGAGGTAAATATTGGATTGCCAGTATTTGAATTCCGATATAATGATGTTTTCGATACAAAGGGAGCAGTAAAAGCATTTCTTGAAAACCATAAGGAAAATCTAAAAGAGTACATTGAGAATTATGAAAAACTTTTAACCGAATCCACATTGTATCGTTCTGTTGGAGCTCATGCTTTTGGAACTTATCAAGTAACACAGTTGTCTCAGTATGTTTCTGATGGCGTCTTTTTTGGGGTACAGCATAAGATTGTATTACAGGATGGAACAGAAGTCACCTCTCATGAGCAGTTACAGAAAATGATGTCCGACGAACAAGAAAGAATACTCAACGATGAAAAGTTGAGAAAATCTTTTGAAAAAATAACGAAAGCTATTGATAAAAACACAGAACTGCGAGGATTTAAGGCAGTAATTGAATCGCATCCGGAGTGGATTCTTGAAATGCTCAATTATGAAGATTTTCGCAAGAAAGTTTGGTTAGGCTACCTCGCTAAGACAGATGTAAAGCCACTTTTCGATTCATATATCCAGATTTATAACGAAAACAAGGATAAGTTGCTTGAAGTGTTGCTACAAGCCGGAGAACAACAAGAAAGATGGAAAGATATAATTAATCTCTATAATGCTCGCTTCCACGTACCATTAAAAGTTTCTATAGCTAACCAGCGAGACATTATCTTAAAAAAAGAAGCCGCAAAACTTCAATTTTCTTATATTGTGGAAGGGCAAGCACCCATTATTAAGGAAAGAAAGGAATTAGACAAAATATTGAGCCGTGGAGAGAAACGTGCTTTTATTATTTTGCAGTTTCTTTTTGAAATGGAGGCTCGCAAGATGGTTGGCGATGATTGCATTTTGGTGATGGATGATATAGCCGATTCTTTTGACTACCAGAATAAATACGCCATTGTTGAATATATCAAGGATTTAGCTGAAAGAGGTGGCAATAAGTTTTATATGCTCATTATGACCCATAACTATGATTTTTACCGTACAGTTTCGTCTCGTTTGAGTCTATTTCAGAATAATCTTTGGATGGTTGAACGGACAGCAGACGGCAAGGTTACTTTGGAGACCGGACAATATAAGGGTAACGTATATGCTAATGCTTTTGTAGGACATGATGACAATGACAAAATTTTCATCAGCATGATACCTTTTGTAAGAAATCTGATAGAGTATACAAAAGGAGAGAAGGTGTCAGAATATATCACACTTACTGATTGTCTACATATGAAAGGCGACACAACGAGCATCACTGAAAGCCAAGTCATAGACATTCTGAATGATTACACATTAGGCAAAGGCATAAAGCGTACAAAAACTGTTAATAAAGTATATAACCTTATATGGCTACGGCAGACGCAATTGCAAACGAGGCAACGCCTAATCCAGTGTTAATACAAAATAAAATTGTACTTTCTATTGCTATTCGTCATTTAGCCGAAAAATATATGCATGACAAGATAATTGCTTCTGGAAAAGATGAAGCGGTCCTTGTTGTTTCCGGTAATCAGACCGGAAAGTGGACAAGCTTATATAAGGATACTTGCCCTACCGATAGCAATAAGGATATCATAGAGCGAGTTAATATGATGACACCAGAACTCATTCACGTAAATAGCTTTATGTTTGAGCCATTGATAGATATGTCAATTTTTCACCTAATAAAGCTGTATAAGGATTGTAAGGAGAACTTAGCGTAATTGCAGCAGATGAGATGTGTAAAGATTATTTTATTATAATCTCATGTAGTTAGGATAGAAAAATAATGCCCTATAAACGACATGAATATAGGGCATATTATTTCGAACACAAGTTGATGATTATTTCCCCAGCCCTTTGAGCCAATTCAGTAACTCCTTATCCTTTTCCCAGACTCCATCTTGAGAAGGACGTGGAATAAGATCTACATAGGCATTATCGAGAGCTTCACGTTTTTGTTTTGAGTCTACTCGGGCATAAATTTCTGTGTACCTTACAGAGTTATGTCCTAGGATGTCACGCACATAAATAATGTTAAGACCAGCCTGTAAAAGATGGGTAGCTTTCGAATGGCGGAACGTATGCGGTGAGATTTTTTCAGGGAGTAGCCCTGGATATTGAGTTCGTACCAGTGAAGCATACATATTTATAATATGTGCCAATCCAGCGGTTGTCAGTATTCTATCATGGGCATTAGTGAACAGGGGATCTTTACCAACCATGTTCTCATCAATCCCTTTATCTTTCATATATGCACGAAGAATAACACATAATTTTTCATGTATCGGGACGATGCGTCTCTTTTTACCTTTCCCGTACAATGTCACATGCATAGGCTTACTAAAGTTTATGTTTTGTGGAGTGAAGGAAATTAACTCTTGAGCACGTGCTCCTGTATCATACAAAAATGCCAAAATAGCAAGATGGCGTCGCCCTTGTATCGTATCCGTCGGTATTTGTGCCAGCAAAGTTGACATACCTTCTTGAGTTAAAAAGGAAACGGTGGATTGCTCTGTTTTCTTGGCTTTGATGGTCAGAACCTCTTGCCATTTATTGATATTCTTAACGTCCTGATACTGCATGAAATAGCAGAAAGCGCGTAAAGATGCCAGACGAGAGTTTCGTGTCGTAGGAGAACTATTACGTTCTTTCTCAAGCCAATTTAAGAATGTCAAAACATTTTGCCGTGTAATGTGGTCTAACATGACCTTGTTGGCCGGTATTTTCTTCTGGCTGAGAAAAAACTCATACCACACCGTAAATGTGTCACTATAACTTCGAATCGTATGCTTGCTAACACCTCTTTCGAGGGGAAGGTATTCTACAAAGAAACGATTTAAATATTTTGCTAAATCTGTTATTTCATTCATACTGGATTTGTTTTATTAGGGATATCAGGGAATATGTTGCCAATACTTTTACCCTCTTCTTCGATTAAATTAGGGTAAATCTCTAATGTTAGACGAACGTAATGTTCTGTCGCATAAATATCGTGATGTCCGAGAAGTACAGACAGGATGGGCCATGCCGTATAAATGTCGAGTCCTGATTTTACCATTTGATGCAAAGAATGAACAGCAAAAGTGTGCCTTAGATCATGTACTCGTGGTCCTTGTCCTTTGCCACTATGGCTTATGCCACATTTTTCAAGGATTCTGCGGAAATGTAGATAAACGGCATTGGTCGACATCATCTTTCCAAGATGATTGACGAACAAAGGGGCACATGGATTATCAATGCCTTTTATCGGCATTTTATTACGGTATCCTATATAGGTAATCAACGCAGACTTCATGTCCTCATTTAGAGGAATTAGTCGATGTTGACGGTTCTTTGTCTTTTTCAGTAAGACAAATCCCTTTTCTATATTTACATCTTCATTTTTTATCTCTATCGTTTCTCCAACACGGGCTCCACAATAATATAGGAAACGCAGTATCGTCGGAATATACATATCAGACACGTAGTCATGTGATGAACTTGTAAGACTGTAGAATCTATCGTCTTGAAGATCATAGCGACTTCCTCATGAGAATACACACGGGGGATGTAACTCTCTTTTGGACGTTTGGGAGTCAGAGGAATGAATGAATCAAACCCCATATGACACATATATTGACAGAACTGACGAAAGTGCATCACCTTTTCATAGGCTGTGCGTTGGTTCCTATTAGCAAATTCCTCTTTCCAACAAAGAAAAATTTCTCTGGTCATTATTGGGAAACCAAGTTTCTTAACTTGATACATGCCGTCAATCTCTTTAAAAATAGTAGCAAATTGACAAGGGTGTATATTTTTGGTCTGAAGCATTTTAATATAGTCGTACATCAGTGGTGCCAAAGCACTGACAAGCTTTGGTTCGTGATAACATCGGTTACTCATAGAAAATCCCTCCTTTCTGTGTATAAAATGAGTCCGGAACCTGAGGTACCTCAAGCAGACATTTTTTCATACCTTCAAGATCAACCCGAAGATAATTCATCGTTGATTGAGATGAAGCATGTCCCAATATACTGGATATCATAGGCAATGATTGTTCATCTTTCAATAACTTGGATGCCAAGGAATGGCGCATGGAATGTATTCCGTGATGCCGTTTTCCTACATGTATCTTCGATTTATATATAGCGGTTTGGATGCCTACATAAATAGTATCTCTGGAAACTGGCTCAAATGGTGGTTTGAGAGTAATGAATATAAAGTTGCTTCTCCCGACCTCTCTCTCATTTTTAAGATAATCCACGATAGCATTACCAACTTCTGCTGTAAGTGGTAGTTCAATTTTACGTTTGGTTTTCTGCTGGATAAGTGTAATACAATTCTTATCCCAATCAATGTTTTCAAACTTTAGATTAATGATATCCGATGTACGCAATGCCAATCGAGATGCCAGCATAAAAACTGCATATAAGCGTTTGCCTCCAAATTCACTTTTATTTATAGCATTACCAATAAGGGCAATCTCTTCTTCTGTATAAACCGAAGGGAGTTTTTCTTTTTGAGGAAATCTAAATCCCTTAATTAGTGTGCCAAAGTATTGAGGAACCAACTTACTCTCAACTAAATAATAGCACAACCCTCTGAGGACGAAAACACGCTGTGATTTGTTTATCTGCACTGATGCTACAAAATCCAGAAGATGCTGTTCCGTCAAAGTCGACAAAGTTTCTATTCCTCTAATTCTCAGAAACGTTAAAAATCGACCGAGCATTCTTTCATATACATATAAGGTTCTATCTGCTACGCGATGTTCTCGTTTATAAGACAAAAACTCTAACATGATACTCCCAATTTCCCCGCCCATATCAAAGCTTTGCTTTTGAGGCACATAACGTTTAATACTACCAGTCTCAAGAACTGTATTGAGGATTGTGATGCATCTACCTAAATGATTGTAAGTTTGCATCACATCTGTCGGAAGAGAGGATAGAAATATCTCTCCAACTTGGGAGGAATAGTACTCCTCTCCATTTGTTTCCATGAAAGGTTTAACTTTTTCATACCATATAGACCGATATGTCTCTATGGTCTTCTCGCTAAATCCTACATTTTTCATGACTGCCATGCATTCATGAACTAAATCTGAAAATAATTTTGTTACCATCTTTCTTTATTTTTAATTATAAGATCAGCGAAGTATACAAAATTATCAGAAGAAAATTATCAAAAGTGAATTTTAAATTGCTGATTTATAGATATATGAGGCAGGACAGGCATATCAACTTTGGATTTTTAGCTACTTGGGATAAAAATGTACCGCCATATTGAAAATTTCATCATCGTGAAAACCGTTACAACTGCTTTTCTTGACCTCGTTCAGAATGTATGTTACACAATCGTCAATGCTCTTTTCTGGTTTGGAATATTGGAATGAAAATAATATGTCCGTTTCGGCACGTTGGTCTAAATATGCCTTTATCGTGTTCTTGAAATGATTTGAGCCTTTCATATCTGTATTTAATTTGTGGGACAGAATAGGCTCTGTCCCTTGTGAATAATTAATCTAATCCGAAATAATACGCTAACCGTTGCTCTTGTGATTTTGGGAATATCCACCCTGCCAACTTCTGACCATTGAAAGTCAATCGAGCGTTAAATCGTCCGCCCATTGCTTTAAGTTCGTCTTTGATTGACTTTGTTTCTCCGAAAACCGCCACCGCTTTGGTTGAATACTCAACCAATGTGCAATTTGCTTTGCCTCCTGTCGGCTTGCTTGGCGGCGTTGTACCTCCGTTCTTGTTGATATGAATGTTATCCTCGTTTCCTGCGGTGTAGGCAAATTCCTCTATCGTGTTTTCACGTTTATACACGGGTTCTTTCTCGATTATCCAACCGTGATATTTGCTTTCGCCCAAATAGTAGCCGTCGCCCATGCTGTACTTCTCACGGTGTTCGTAATCTTCGTTAGGCTCAGCTAAATAAGCGGTTTCCTCAAAGTTGGATGCGTGTTTACGCATTTCAGAAAAGATGTCCCTTTTGTGCTTGGAAAAACCTATGATAACCGTCCGCTGTGTGCTATATGAGTAGTAATCAGTATAGCTGTCGCTCTCGTTTTGTCTTAAACGTGCTACGATAACCGCCTGTGCATCTTCGGGAAATATCTCAGCAAAGCGTTTGCGACCGATTTCCCTAACCTGTTCTACTCTGTTTTTTTCCTGTTCGGCTTCGTCCTGCTCTGTTTTCTTCTTTTGCTGTGCCTCCTGCAATAGCATTGCGACTTCAATGCCGTCCAAAAATGTCGGATTGTCCTGGTCGTAATAATAGCCGATACCGAATTTTTCTTTCAATGGTCGGATAATATCCGCAATGTAGAATTCCTTTGTCCGTAAACAAATTAACTTATATGCTATACCCCAATCTCTTTTAAGAATGTCGCACACAACGTATTTATCGTTGTTGTAGCCCTCCATTTGGATAATCTGATTGACTTCTACCACTTGTTTGGCTCTGTCAATTTCCTTGTTTGCACCTAATAAAAATACTTTGCTCATATTTCTGATTTTAAAAAATTAATAATGTGATGATTACGAGAATAATCCCGATAGAAACAACTGTCAGAAAGAGAGAGAAAAGCAAGCCTACAAACTTGAAAAAGAGTCTTAATAACTTCCAGATAAGCCAACCTGCCACCACAAGGGAAATAGTTCCACCCGAACGAGATAACAACCCTAAAAACGCTATCCAAACCACTACCGCCACCAATTTTATGATGATTCCGGAGCCGAGGGAGTTTTGTTTCAGTATGTTTTTCTCTTTTCTCATAATTCTGACATTTTTTTTGCGTCATCCATCACGTCGGTCGTTTTTTGTTTCGAGGGCATAAAAAGGGATAGTGCATAGGACTGTCAAGTTTTTTGCAATAAATACGCTCGCCCGACCCCAATTTTTCAGGGAGGGAAAGAGGAAGATTTGTGGCAAAACCACTTGTGGCTCGAACTTTACAGTCCGTAATCTGCACGTTCATACCTTTGCCCGCAGAACAAAAGCGACCGCTCAAAAGGATGACTTTAACCGGAATGTGGAAGAATTAGGAAGGCAAGGAAAAGAGAGAAATATACCGTTGAAAAGTTTTTTGAACAGATTTCTTTTATAATGAGAAAGATGCTTGAAATCCGGTTATACGACACAAATATTTTAAGATTAAAAAAGAAGGAGATAGCTCAATAAATTCTATTTTTGTAGCTATGATTAACAAGTCAAAACACAAAATTCGCATTTACCGTTCCGACACACAAACGGAACTCGCTCTGCCTTTTGCCAATGAAGGTATAAAGGCTGGATTTCCTTCTCCTGCCCAAGATTTTTTAGACCAATCGATTGATTTGAATAAGGAATTGATTAAAAATAAAGAGGCGACATTTTACGGTGTAGTGAATGGCGACAGCCTGAAAAAGATAGGCCTTATGCACGGTGATATTCTCGTTATCGACCGCTCGATGGAGTTTTGTGATAATTATTTGGCTGTGTGCTTTATTGACGGCGAATTTACGACCAAATTTATCAAAAGAGACAATGATATTATATGGCTGATGCCCGAAAATGACGATTACCAACCAATAAAAGTGACAGAAGAAAACCAGTTTATGGTGTGGGGTGTGGTAACATACAGTATCAAAAATTGTCTGCATATTAAACGATGATAGGACTTCTCGACTGCAATAATTTCTATGCTTCTTGCGAGCGCGTATTCAATCCCGCTCTCAACGGACAAGCTGTGGTTGTGCTAAGCAACAACGACGGCTGTGTTATTGCCAGAAGTAACGAAGCCAAAGGACTTGGCATTAAAATGGGAACCCCTTTTTACCAGATAGACGATTTGGTAAGGACGAAAAAGGTTGCCGTTTTCTCGACCAATTTTACACTTTACGGTGATATGTCGAACCGAGTGATGAATATCATCCGCCAATTTACGCCCGATGTGGAGATTTACTCGATTGACGAAGCATTTTTAGCATTGGACGGATTTAGTGATTTAGCTAATTACGGCAAAAAAATAGTTGGAACTATCACAAAATGGACCGGCATTCCTGTTTCTTTGGGCATCGCGCCTACCAAAACATTGGCAAAATTGGGTAACCGTTTTGCTAAAAAATATCCCGCTTATAAAAATGTCTGCATTATCGATTCGGACGAAAAACGTATCAAAGCATTACAGAAAACAGAAATAGGTGATGTGTGGGGTATCGGAAGACAGCACCGGAAGTTTTTAGAATCCCAAGGCATAAAAACAGCATTTGACTTTACGCAGAAAAGCAGTTCGTGGGTACGCAAATATATGACCATTGTTGGCGAACGCACCTGGCGTGAGCTCAACGGCGAAGCCTGCATAGGCTTGGAGCAGGTACTTCCCAACAAAAAGCAGATCCTCACATCCCGAAGTTTTGGTAATATGGTTTCGGAATATATCCCATTGTCCGAGTCGGTAGCTACTTTTGCCTCGCTTTGTGCCGGAAAGCTAAGAAGGCAAAAGTCCTGTGCCACTTCACTGATGGTGTTTATCCATACCAATAAATTCAAGGAAGATTTGCCGCAATATTATCAGAGTAGCATTATCGAACTGCCCGTGCCGACAAATTTCCCAGCTGAAATAATTCATTATGCGCTTGAAGCGTTGAAAAAGATTTTCAAGGAAGGATATCAGTACAAGAAAGCGGGCGTGATGATTACCAATATCGTTCCCGACAGTTGTATCCAGACCAATCTTTTTGATGGCTTGAACAGAGAAAAACAGAGGAGATTGACAAAAACGCTTGACCTGATCAATTCCAAGTATCCAAAATCGGTTATTTTCGGTGCTCAGGGCATAGACCACGAATGGAAAATGAGGCAGAACAATCTTTCTCCTTGTTATTCCACCCGCCTGAAAGACGCAATACGGATTAATTAGAACGGGGAAGATTATGTGCTTCAAGCATAATTGCGTGAAAATAAAAACCGTCTAAATACATTGTTCCGACAAAACAATCTTTACAAGGGTACGATACGCTTCAAAAGAGTATGCTTGTGTTTTCCTACCGAAACTTTCTTTGATGTGTGAGTGCAGTTCTCGTAACTTCCTGCCCGGCGAAGCGTGGCAGACAAGAAGATTACGCAAACGAAACGGAAACACAAAGAGTGTTGCAGGTGCGATAAAGAAAAAGCCTATCTCAATGAAGAAATAGGCTTTTGGTCTGTTTACAAGTATCGTTTAAATTCTCTTTTTACCATAAAGTTTTTTGCCATCGGGAGATAGATA